>NZ_JAKEDU010000001.1:300000-431314 GCF_021462405.1 Thermus tengchongensis
TTAGCACGTTCCCGAACACGTAGAGGTCCAAATCCTTCCCCTCCACCCCCGCCCGGGCCAAGGCGGCCCGCATGGCGTGGGCCCCAAGCTCCACCGGGCTCACGTCCTTCAGCACCCCCCCGAACCGGCCGATGGGGGTGCGCGCCGCGGAAACGATGTAGACCTCGCCCATGGGCCTATCATACCCGCGCGCCGGGGCACCTGGGGCGAGGGCGGCCCCCTGCTATACTCCAGGCGGATGCCCAGGCAAGGCCTCACCCTCCTGGAGCTCTTGGTGGTGCTGGGCCTCCTGGGGGTCTTGCTGGGCCTGAGCCTTCCCCTCCTCTCCCCGAACCGCCTGGCTCTGGAGGGCGCCGCCCGCTCCCTGGCGGCCCAGGTGACCCGGGCCAGGCTGGAGGCCATCCGGCAGAACGCCTTCGCCGGGCTCCACGTCTTCACCGAGGGGGCTGGGGGCTACGCGGTCTTCGTGGACCGAAACGGGGACCGCCGCTACACCCCGGGGGAGGAGGTGCAGGTGGTGCGCTTTGGGGAGGGAGGCTGGGCCCGGGTACGGCTGGACCCCAACCGAAGCACCCTGGGCAATATGCCCATTCTGTTCGATCCCAGGGGGGTTCCCGCCAAACCCATCACCGGCACCATAACCCTCGCCTCCGGTACCTCCACCCGCAAGGTGGTCATAAGCCAGCAGGGCCGGGCCCGGGTGGAGTAGACCCCCCGTTTGGGGGATGCGAACCCCACCCCTTTCGTCTACCCTTAGAAGGGAATGAGGAAGCCCCGTGGCCTGACCCTTATAGAGCTCGTCATCATCCTCGCCATCCTGGGGATTCTCCTGGCCCTGGGCACGAGCTACCTGCGTTCCGACCGCATCGCCGTGAACCAGGCCGCCCAGTCCCTGGCCGCCCAGGTGACGAGGGCCCGGCTGGAGGCCATCCGGCGGAACGAGTTCGTGGGCATCCACTTCAGCACCCAGGGCTTTGGAGGCTACCTGATCTTCGTAGACGCCAACAGGGACGGGACCTTCAACACGGGGGAAACCGTGGTCCAAGGCGTCACCTTCGGCCAAGGGGACTGGGCCCGGGTACGGCTCACCGCCGTCACGGGAGCCTCCACCCTGGTCTTTGACCCACGCGGCATCCCCACCTCCTTTACCGCTTCCACCGTCACCCTGCGCAACCGGGCGGAAACGTACACCAAGACCGTGCAGATCTCTGGTCAAGGGAGGGCGAGCGTGCAATGAGAAGGAGTGGCCTTACCATCATAGAAGTCCTAATCGCCATGGCTATCCTAGGCATTGCGTTTGGAGCCTTGCTGTTTAATCAGCTTTCTAACTTACGCACCTCCGCACGCATGAGATTGGTCACGGAGATCAAAGCCGCACTTACGCAGGTCTTGGAAGCTAAGAACGCTGAGGTTCTGGCAAAAAGCGGCTCTATCTACGCTTTTGACGATTATTATTGGGGCTGCCCGTCTGCCGTTGCGAACGCTAGCAGCATCATCGGTAGACCCCTCAACTCTGTAGCTTGTTCAGGCAACAGCACGGTGGGGCGCGTCACCGTCTCGTGGAGCGTGAGTGGAGAGAGCGGCATCCAAGGAGAGGGACTCATCCTACTAAGCGCCAGGGGTTCCATAGCCAACATGACCACATCCCCCCAGGTGGCCCTGATCCGTCGCGTCTCTTGCTACGACGTTTATCCATCCCCCACCCGAGATGCCCCTGCCCCCTGTCCCACCCCCACCGCCTCTGGAGGGGGTCGGCCATGAAGCGTCAGGGTTTTTCCCTCCTGGAACTTCTGCTTGCATCAGCCATCCTGGTCGTCCTCGGAGTCTTGGTCACCCGAGCCCTCCTAGACCAAGCCGACTTAGCCCGACGCACGCAAGCCCGAAACGAGGTGCAAGACCGCGTGCGCATGGTTATGGAGCTGGTGAAGCAAGACTTGATGATGGCCGGAAGCAGCCGATACGTGAGTTTCTCCGCCGGTTCAGCAAACTCGTTCATCGCCGGGGTCACGGAAGCCATCTCGGGTTGGCAGGGATGCTCCAGTACCAACCCCTGCCTTTCCGCCGATGCAGGAAACTCTACTAGCTTGCGGGACCGCTTCTCCGTTCGCTACATTACCAGCCTTAGACCAACATCGGAAGCCTGCCGAAAAGTGGAGTATAGCTTTGACTCGTATACCCTTCGCCGAAGCGACGTGGGCTGCTCCCAATCTGCCAGCCCTCAGCCCCTGGCGGACAACATCTTGGTTCTTAACCTGCGTTTTGAGTGCTCGGACGGCAGTTTTGCCGATACGGGCAGCCCGCCTTGCACGGGCAATCGATATGCGCGAGCAGCGTATATCACGGTCGTAGGTTTTTCCTTAACCCCGGCCCCTGGAAACCCGCCTGATGCCTCGTCCTTCAGCGTCGTGTCGGGCAACTCCACTCTGACCGAAAACTGCCCGTTGGGGCGGATATGCTTTGGCACCAGCGAAAGGGTCGAACTACCCAGCCTGAAGGACCAGTAGGAGGTACTCCGTGCGCCGAGAAGGAATTGCCCTGGTAGCCACCCTGGCCGTGGTGGTGGTGATAGCCGTCCTCGTCTTTGGAACTTTCTTCACCACACAGCTGGAAATCTGGACCACCCGAAACGACGTGACCGCTAATCAAGCTTACGCCGTGGCGCAAGCGGGCATCCAGAAGTACAAGACCCTGGCCTTTCAGACCTTTCGCTACTACCTGAACAACATCAATACCTACGGAAGCGAGCTGGCCCGCTATGCCCAGTGTGGCAACCTGCTCACCATTGGTCTGGATCTCGACCGCAACGGGACCATCGCCGCGGGCACTGATTTGCCTAATGGCGGCACTCTTACCGAAACCATCCTGTTTCCCGACGGAAGCCGGGGCACCTACACCGTAAGTCTCTCCGTTTCCGGCTCCTATCTGACCCTGCGCTCCGTCGGCCAGTACGGCGGGGCTCAGGCCACGGTGACCGCCGTGGCGCGGGTCAGTTCCAAAGGCATCTTTTCCAACGCCATCGCCACTGGCCTCGGAGTAGGCACCTTAAACGGCAACCTGGAAATTTGGGGTTCGGTGTATGCACAAGCCACCAACCCGAGCGATTTCGTCATCGGGAGTTCCGGCGCTTTTAAGATGCACAACTACTACACCGCCACCCAGCTGGCCCAGCTCTTTGGCAACAACTTTACTGTAGACCAGATCCGCAACTTTCTCAAGCTCCAGGCAATGGAGCAAAGGGATATGTGCGCTACCCTCAGCGTGACAGGAGGCAAAGTAAAAATCTGGGGGAACTCCCAGATCGGTGATGCCTCTTTGCCCCAGGGCCTTAGTGCCTCGGACGGATGGAACCCAAAGGTAGACGGCATCTATGTGGGAAGCGGCACTCAGGGAACACGGGAAAATGAGTGCAACAATGTAAGCAATGCACCGGATGTCTGCGTGGGCGGAGGGGCCAACCTGTACACTTCGGGGGGCATAGGGGCCTTCCCCTACACCAACCCCCCTGCGATTCCCAGCCTGTCTGGACCGTGTACCAATGCGGGGCAGACCTGGCGCGAGTGCCTGCGCAACCTCGCAGCTACTCAAGGGGTGGTGCTAGAAAAAGGGGCAAGTTCCATCCCCTCGGGTTTGGTCTGCGATCTCAGCACCATCCTTTCGGGGAATACCCTGACCTTTGGGCAAACCCCCATCACCTGTTTGGAGGGCACTCCTCCCAACGCCAAAGGCTTTATCTACACCTATGATGCCATCACGCGGCAGGGAACGCTCACCGTCTACGGCACGGTTAACTTCCGTGGCTACGATCTGAAGTTCGAGGAGGACGTGGTGGTGCGCTACACCAACAAGGCCACCCTGTTCGTGGAGGCTAAACAAAACCAAGGAGGCAACATCACCCTGGAGGGCAATCTCCTTCCCGGACAAAGCTTTCCCGACCGGGATGTGTTGGGCCTCATTGCGGAAAACACCCTGACGATCACGGGCGACACCCAAAATCTTCCCGGCAGCTCACCCCGAAAACAGGTCGTTATGGGGCTTTTTTACGCGGGACAGCGAGCCATCATCCAGCAGAACTCCACTGTCTTCGGCACCGTGGTGGCCAGGGAGGTCTGCACCTCCAACAACTGCAACGCAGGCTCGGGGAATACCAGCATCGTTCAAGTACCCGGGCTGGAGTTCAACCTTCCCCCAGGGTTCAACTTGGCCCCCAACACCACCAGCGCCTTCTTCGGGCAACTAACCTATGAGCGCCGCTAGCTTTCACACCCCTTTCACACCCCCCTGCCATCCTGAGGCTGACCCCCCCAAACGGGGGGGTTGACAAGGGCAGGAGGAGCCCCCGAGAATGCTGGGCGAGAGGAGGTGAGAGCAGGGTTAGAGATAAAGGCAAAGCGGTGAAGGCAGGTCGGCAATAGGCCCAAGGCACTCATGGCCGCGCAATGCATGAAAGCGCGGAAAACTCTAAGGAGATAGAGGTATGCGGAACGCAAAAGGCTTCACCCTGATTGAGCTCCTGATCGTCATCGCCATCATCGGCATCCTGGCGGCGGTGCTGGTGCCCAACTTGCTCAACGCGAGGCGCACAGCTACCCAGCGGGCAGCCGAAGCACATGGCCAGAACGTATACAAGGTTGTGTCAGCTTACCTGGCTGAGGATCCTCAAAGGGCAGCTACTGACATTACCGATACAAACTGCGCTGATGGTTTTACCGCCGGAAGCTTCAGTGTGGGCAATGCTCCTGCCGGCGTTTCGTGTACATATAACGCCACCGGACCTGACGCATTTACCATAACAGTTGGGGCTCCTGGTGGCTTCAGCAAAACGTTCCCCTAAGCTTCGAGGTTAGGAGGACCGAAAAAGCACGCACAGGGACCTGCCCTGTGTGTGCCTTTTATTGAGGCCATCGCAAAATGTCTAGTACCCTTTTCCTTAAGTGCCCTCCCCTTGGAAAACCAACTCCACTCCTCCCAGGGCCCTTAGGGCCAGGCGAACGGCATCCGCCAGCTCGGCCAAATTCCGGTAGTGCCGCCGGGGCATCAGAAACCCCTTCACCCACCGCCACACCCCCTCCATCGGGTTCCAATGCGGACTGTACCGCAGCAGATACCCCACGCTTAACCCTCGCCTGGCCCACCCCTCCAAAGCTTCCCTTATCCACTCCCCCCGGTGAAACGCCGCATTGTCCAAAAAGACCTTCATGGGCCTCTCCAGCCTCTCCACCACGCCCTACAGGTACGCCCGCACCTCCCCCGACCGCACAGGCCCAAACACCAAGGGTGGGCACTTAGGCTAGCCGCCTCTCCAAGGACCCCAGGGAGAAGGTGGGGAAGAGCTTCCCCAGCCCGCATGCCCGGTGCTAAACTCACCTCATGACATCTTGGCGGGAGTGGATCGCCTCCGACCCTGGGGTGCTGGGCGGTAAGCCCGTGGTCCGAGGCACGCGCCTTTCGGTGGCTTTCCTCCTGGGCCTCCTTGCCCAGGGATGGAGCCGGGAGGAGATCCTCGCCAACTACCCCCAACTCCCACCGGAAGGGCTCCAGGCCGCTTTAGCCTTCGCCCAAGAGGTCCTGGAGGAGGAAAGGCTCTTTGCGCTTTCTCGCTGACGAGAACCTTCCCCTGGCCAGCGTACACTTGCTCCGCAACCGCGGCTTTGTGGTTCTTGCCGTGGTAGAAACCTCCCCTGGGATCCCCGACGGAGAAGTATGGGCGCTGGCAGCCAAGCACGACGCTGTCCTGCTCACCCTGGACCTGGACTTCGGACAGCTTTACCAATCCTACAGCGAAAGGCCGGCCGGGTTGGTCCTCTTCCGGCTGACGCCTGCCCACCCCGAGGAACCCGCCCGCCTGCTCCTCCAGGTTATGGCTGAGGGGTTAGTCTTGGAGGGACACCTCACCGTTCTTGGAAGGGATAAGGTGCGCTCGAGGCCCTGGCGCTGAGGCCGCCCTCAGGGAGGCGTGGAAACCCCTTCCTGAGCCCGCTCCACCCCCTGATCACCCGCGCAGGAGGCTACCCCATCGGCAAAAGCTGAAGCGGCTTGCCTGTGCCCCTTTTGAGGCCCCGTTGGGGCATTTAGGCCAGCCGCTCCTCCAAAACCCCTTCCGCCTCCACCCAAAGGGGGCCGAAGGGCTCTTCCTGGCATAGCCGCACCAGGCCCAACCGGTGTGCCTCCAAAAGCGCCGCGAAGCCCACCGCCCTTTCCCCCCAGCCCCGCAGGGGCAGGCGGTGGAAGGCCACCCGCCCCCTCAGGAAGCCCTTCAACCGCTCCCAGGCCTCCTTTAGGCCGAAGCCCTCCCGGGGCAGGGCCAGCACCGCCTTGCGGAAGGGCCGGGCAGCCTCCTTGAGCGCCTTGGGGGAAAGGCGCAGGGCGGGCCGGGGCACCGGGGGCGGGGCCACGGGAAGGAGCCGGGCCCGCCGCTTGAGGCGCTCCTCCAGAAAGGCCACGGTTTCGGAAAGGTCCACCAGCACCCGCACGATGGGGGCCTCCTCCCCCTCCTCCTTGGGGGTGAGGGCCCGTTCCGGGGAAAGCTTCAGCACCAAAAGCTCGGCCAGGAGGGGAAGAAGCTCTGCCCGGGCCCGAAGGTCCTCCGGCACCTGGGCCAGGGCCTGCTCCACCACCAGGAGGACGGGAAGCCCTTTGGGGGAAAGCCTACCCCGCCTCAGGGCCTCCCGGAGCTCCACCGGGGTGCCGGCAAACCCGGGAAACTCCAGCCGAATCACCGGAATACCGGGCGCTTCGTGGGGAGAAGGAGCCCCACCTTCTCCCGCACCTCCTCCATGGTGGCCGCCGCCACCGCCCGTGCCCGCTTGGCCCCTTCCAGGAGGGCGTCCATCACGTAGTCGGGGTCCTTCTTGAGCTCCTCTGCCCGCTCGCGGATGGGGCGCAGGGTCTTCATCAGTTCCTCAAAGAGGATCCGCTTCACCACCAGGGTGCCGATGCCCGCCTTGCGGTACTCTTCCTTCAGGGCCGCCACCAGCTCCTTGGGGGCGAAGTAGGAGAGGTAGGTGAAGACGATGGTGCGCTCCGGGTCCCCGGGGTCGGAAAGGCGGATCCTCTGGGGGTCGTCAGGGAGGTGGCGGATCTTTTCCCAGATGCTCCTTTCGTCCTCCAGAAGCCCGATGGTGTTCCCCAGGGACTTGCTCATCTTGGCCTTGCCGTCGATGCCCGGCACCCTGGGGGCCTCGGGGTTCAGGAGGGCCTTTGGCTCGGGGAAGGTTTCCCCGAAGAGGGCGTTGAAGCGCCTTGCGATCTCCCGGGTGAGCTCGATGTGCTGTACCTGGTCCTCCCCCACGGGGACGGTGTCCGCCTTGTAGATGAGGATGTCCGCCGCCTGGAGCACGGGGTACATGAGGAGGCCTGACCAGACCGCCTCCTGCTTGGCCGCCTTGTCCTTGAACTGGGTCATGCGGGTGAGGTCCCCCAGGGGGGTGAGGGTGGTGAAGACCCAGGAGAGCTCGGTGTGCTCGGGCACGTGGGACTGGACGAAGAGGGTCACCTTTTCCGGGTTGAGGCCAGCGGCCATGTTCACCAGGGCCGCCTCAAAGGTGCGCCGGGCCAGGGTGGCGGGGTCGTAGGCCAGGGGGTTGGTGAGGGCGTGGTAGTCCACGATGCAGAAGAAAGCCTCCCGCCCCAACCTCTCCCCCAGCTCCACCCACTGCTTGATGGCCCCCAGGTAGTTGCCGATGTGGATCTCCCCCGAGGGCTGGATGCCGGAGAGAACCCGCGTCATGGGCTTAAGTGTAGCAAAAGGGCGAGGCCCCCTTGCGGGGGCCTTCCTGGTGCCGGGGGCGGGACTTGAACCCGCACGCCCTCGCGGGCACACGACCCTGAATCGTGCGCGTCTACCAATTCCGCCACCCCGGCAGACGCAAGGGTTATTGTACGGAAGGCCCTTATCCCCGTCAAGCCCTAGCGCCAAAGGGTGAGGAGGGCCAGGATCACCGCCAGGGCACTGAAGTAGAGCATGAGGCGGTTTAGGGCGGTGTTGATGTCCCCCTTTAGCTCCTGGCGCAGGGAAGCCACATCCCCCTTGAGCTCTTGCCGCAAGGACGCCATCTGCTCCCCAAGACGCCCCTCCAAAGCCCCCATCACCGCCTTGAGCTCCTGGCGTAAGGAAGCCATGTCCCCTTTAAACTCCTGGCGTAAAGAAGCCATGTCCCCCTTGAGCTCCTGGCGAAGGGTGGCCATCTCCTCCTTAAGGCGCCCCTCGAGGGCCGCCATGTCCCCCTTGAGGTCTTGGCGTAAAACCGCCATGTCATCCTTGAACTCCTGGCGTAGGGCCACAAGTTCCGCCTTGATCTCCTGGCGCAAAAGATCCATGCGGGTTTCCAAAGCGGTAACCCGTTCAGGGAGGGTGGCCATCACCCCTTCCACAATTCCTTCCAACTTGTAGAGGCGCTCCTCCGTGGTCATCTACCCCCAGGCTAGCACAGCACTTGACCCCGGGGCAAAGGAAGCGTAGGCTATAGGACAATGCGGCGGGGCTTTCTGCTAGACCTAGGCCGGGCAGGCCCGGCTTAGGGAAGCCCTGTTGCCTTCCCCCGGGCCCAAAACCCGGGGGATTTTTGCAAGGGAGGGAGCATGGGAAAAACGCTTTACGAAAAAGTCTGGGAAGCGCACGAGGTAAGGAAGCTCCGAAGCGGGCAAAGCCAGCTTTTCATCGACCTGCACCTCCTCCACGAGGTAACGAGCCCCCAGGCTTTCGGGATGCTGAAGGACCTGGGGCTCAAGGTGCGCTACCCCCACCGCACCTTCGCCACCGTGGACCACATCGTCCCCACCCACGACCGCACCGAGCCCTTCCAGGATCCTCTGGCCCAGAGCATGCTGGAAGCCCTCCGGCAGAACACCAAGGAGCACGGGATCACCTTCTTTGACCTGGGAAGCGGGAACCAGGGGATCGTGCACGTGATCGGCCCCCAGCTGGGCCTCACCCAGCCCGGCATGACCATCGCCTGCGGGGATTCCCACACCTCCACCCACGGGGCCTTCGGGGCGGTGGCCTTCGGCATCGGCACCAGCCAGGTGCGGGACGTGCTCGCCACCCAGACCCTGGCCGCCAGCCGGCTCAAGGTGCGGCGCATCAACGTGGAGGGGAAGCTCGCCCCCGGGGTCTACGCCAAGGACGTGATCCTGCACATCATCCGCCACCTGGGGGTGAAGGGGGGGTTGGGCTACGCCTATGAGTACGGGGGAAGCGCCGTGGAGGCCATGGACATGGAAAGCCGCATGACCCTTTGCAACATGTCCATCGAGGGCGGGGCCCGCATCGGCTACGTGAACCCCGACGAGACCACCTTCGCCTACCTGGAAGGCCGCCCCTATAGCCCCAAGGGGGCGGAGTGGGAGGAGGCCAAAAGGCGCTGGAAAAGTTTCGCCTCCGATCCCGACGCCCATTATGACGACGTGGTCACCTTCCGGGCCGAGGAGATCCCCCCCACGGTCACCTGGGGCATCAACCCCGGGCAGGCGGTGCCCATTGACGGTAGGATCCCCCTCCTGGAGGAGCTTCCCGAGGAAGAGCGCCCCGTGGCGGAAGAGGCCTTGGCCTACATGGGCCTGAAGCCCGGCCAGCCCATCAAGGGGGTGCCCATCCAGGTGGCCTTCATTGGGAGCTGCACCAACGCTAGGCTTTCGGACCTCCGGGAGGTGGCCCGCTTCCTGAAGGGCCACAAGGTCAAGAAGGGGGTTAGGGCCCTGGTGGTGCCGGGCTCGGAGTGGGTGGCCCAGAAGGCCGAGGAGGAGGGCATCGCCGAAGTCTTCCGCGAGGCGGGGTTTGAGTGGCGGAACCCGGGGTGCTCCATGTGCCTGGCCATGAACCCGGACCGCCTGCAAGGGGACGAACTGGCCGCCAGCTCCTCCAACCGCAACTACAAGGGGCGCATGGGAAGCCCCAGGGGGCGCACGGTCCTCATGAGCCCCCTGATGGTGGCGGCGGCGGCGGTGACGGGCGAGATCGCGGACGCCCGCGAGGTGTTTGGCATCTTGGCGCGCTAGCGCTAGATGGGAGGCGAGCATGCTGGAAAAAATCACCCTCATTCGTGGCCGGGCAGTGCCCCTTAGGGGCAAGGACATCGACACCGACCGCATCATCCCCGCCCGCTTCATGAAGGCCCTCACCTTTGAGGGCTTGGGCCAGTACCTCTTCTACGACGAGCGCTTTGACGAAGGGGGCAACCCCAAGCCCCACCCCCTGAACGACCCCCGGTACCGAGGGGCCACCATCCTCCTGGTGGAGGCGGGGTTTGGCTCCGGCTCCAGCCGGGAACACGCCCCCCAGGCCATCAAGCGGGCCGGGTTCAAAGCCCTCATCGGGGAAAGCTTCGCGGAGATCTTCTTCGGCAACGCCACCGCCATCGGCCTCCCCTGCGTGACCCTGGCTCCGGAGGACCTGGAGGTGCTCTTCCAGGCGGTGGAGGAGGACCCGGCCCTCGAGGTGGAGGTGGACCTCCTGGCCAAAGAGGTGCGCTTCGGGGACCGCACCGCCCCCCTCTCCATCCCCGAGGCCGCTCGGGAAGCCCTGGTGGAAGGGCTTTGGGACCCCATCGGGGAGCTTTTGGAAGCCGGGGAGCTCCTGGACGAGTTTGACCGCAGGCTCCCCTACCCCAGGAGGGCGGAATGAAGCTGGCGGTCCTGCCGGGAGACGGCATCGGCCCCGAGGTGACCGAGGCCGCCCTAAAGGTGCTCCAGGCCCTGGACGAGGCCCACGGCTTGGGCCTCGTCTACGAGGTCTACCCCTTCGGCGGGGCGGCCATCGACCGGTTCGGCGAGCCCTTCCCCGAGGTTACCCGCAAGGGGGTGGAAGGGGCGGAGGCGGTGCTCCTGGGGAGCGTGGGGGGGCCCAAGTGGGACAACCTTCCCCGCAAGATCCGCCCGGAAACCGGGCTTCTCGCTTTAAGGAAAAGCCAGGACCTCTTCGCCAACCTGCGCCCCGCCAAGGTCTTCCCCGGCCTGGAAAGGCTTTCCCCTTTGAAGGAGGAAGTGGCCCGGGGGGTGGACTTGCTCATCGTGCGGGAGCTCACCGGGGGCATCTATTTCGGGGAGCCCCGGGGGATGTCGGAGGCCGAGGCCTGGAACACCGAACGCTACTCCCGCCCTGAGGTGGAGCGGGTGGCTAAGGTAGCCTTTGAAGCGGCCAGGAAGCGTAGGAAGCACGTGGTGAGCGTGGACAAGGCCAACGTCTTGGAGGTGGGGGAGTTCTGGCGCAAGACGGTGGAGGAGGTCCACCAAGGCTACCCCGAGGTGGCCCTGGAGCACCAGTACGTGGACGCCATGGCCATGCACCTGGTGAAGAACCCGGGGCGCTTCGACGTGGTGGTCACGGGGAACCTCTTCGGGGACATCCTCTCCGATCTGGCCTCGGTGCTTCCCGGCTCCTTGGGGCTTCTCCCCTCCGCCTCCTTGGGGCGGGGCACCCCGGTTTTTGAACCGGTGCACGGCTCCGCCCCGGATATCGCCGGGAAAGGCATCGCCAACCCCACCGCCGCCATCCTCTCGGCGGCCATGATGCTGGAGCACGCCTTCGGCCTGGTGGAGCTGGCAAGGAGGGTGGAGGACGCCGTGGCCCAGGCCCTCCTGGAGGCCCCCCCGCCGGACCTGGGGGGCAGTGCGGGGACGGAGGCCTTCACCCAGGAGGTGCTCCGCCATCTAAAATAGGGAAAATGCTCCGCCACCGCTTCACCGCCGAGGACTTCCACCGCATGCACGAGGCCGGCATCCTCCCCGAGGACGCCCGGGTGGAACTGGTGAGGGGGGAGATCTTCACCATGAGTCCGGTGGGCAAGCGCCACATGGCGGCAGTCAAACGGCTTATGGATCTCCTTTTTCCCCTGCAGCAGGCGAGGAAAGCCCTTCTGCAGGTGCAAGATCCTCTGAGGCTTTCCCCGGAAAACGAGCCCCAGCCCGACCTCGCCCTCCTCGCCTACCGGGAAGACTTCTACCGCGACAAGGTGCCTGAGGCCCGGGATGCCCTCCTGGTGGTGGAGGTGGCGGACACCTCCTTGGACTACGACCTGAACGTCAAGGTGCCCCTCTACGCCCGGGCTGGGGTGCCGGAGGTCTGGGTGGTGGACCTGGCCCGGGACCGGGTGCACGTCTTCCGCAGGCCCGCCGGGGAGGGCTATGGGGAGCGGGAGGCCCTCGAGGAGGGCGAGCTGGAGGTGCTGGGGCTCAAGGTCCCGGTGAAGGAGGTCCTGCCGTGACCCGCCACAAGATCTCCCTGGAGGAGTTCCACCGCATGGTGGAAGCCGGGGTCTTCCCCGAGGACCTGAGGCTGGAGCTGGTGGAAGGAGAACTTTTGGAGAAGAGCCCCATCGGCAAGCGCCATGCGGCCAAAGTGGCCCGGCTCACCGCCCTCCTCGCCCCCCTGGTCCCAGAAAAGGCCATTCTCTTTGTGCAAAGCCCCTTGGTGGTGGGGGAGTCGGAGCTCTACCCCGACCTCGCCCTCCTGCCACCCCGGCCCGACTTCTACGAGGAAAGGCTACCGGAAGGGAAAGACGCCCTTTTGGTGGTGGAGGTCTCCGACACCTCCCTCCGCCACGACCTGGGGGTGAAGGTGCCCCTCTACGCCCAGGGGGGCGTGCCCGAGGTCTGGGTGGTGGACCTGGAAGGCAGGCGGGTTCTGGTGCATAGGGAGCCCAAGGAGGGAGGCTACAAGGAGGTGAGGGCCCTAGGGCCGGGCGAGTCCCTGAGCTTTATGGGGGTGGGGATCCCCGTGGAGGTCCTGCTATGAGAAAGACCCTGATCCTCACCGGGGCAAGCCGCGGGATTGGAAAGGCCCTGGCCCTGGAGCTGGCCAAGGCGGGCTACCACCTGGTGCTGAACGCCCGCTCGGAGAAGCCCTTGCTGGAGGTTCTGGAGGCGGTGCGGGCCTTAGGGATAAGGGCCGAGGCGGTGGCAGGAAGCGCAGGGAAGGCCGAGGTAGCCGAGGCCCTGGTCAAGAAGGCGGAAGCCCTGGGGAGCTTTTACGGGTACATCCACAACGCCGGGGTCCTGCACCCGGGGCCCTTGGTCTACGAGATCGCCGAGCCCCTCTTCCTGGAAGTGCTGGAGGCCAACCTTCTGGCGGGCTACCAGCTCGCCCGCTTCGCCTACCCCCGCCTGCGGGCCCAGGGGGAAGGTCTGGCGGTCTATGTGGGCTCCGGGGCGGCAGAGTCTAACCTCCCCGGCATCGGGGCCTACGCGGTGGCCAAGGCGGCGGAGGAGCACTTGGCCAAACAGCTTGCCGCCGAGGTGCCGGAAGTGAGCTGTTTCGTCTACCGCCCGGGGGTGGTGGAGACCGAGATGCAACGCCAGGCCCGGGAGGCCCAGGGGAGCGCTGCCCCCGTGCTCCACCGGGTTTTCAGAGGGTACAAGGAGGAGGGCCACCTCCTCACCCCGGAACAGGCCGCCCAGGCCCTGGTGCGCCTCCTGCCTAGGGCGCGCCAGTTCCACGGCAAGATCGCCTCTTGGAGGGACGCATGAGATCCGACCGCATCAAAAAGGGATTGCAGCAGGCCCCCGCCCGCGCCATGCTCCGGGCGGTGGGGGTAGGGGACGAGGATTTCCAGAGGCCCTTTGTGGGGGTGGTGAACACCTTCACCGACGGGATGCCCTGCAACTACCACCTCCGCCAGCTGGCCCTAGACCTGAAGGCGGGGCTCAAGGAGGCCGGGGTCTTCCCCTTTGAGTTCGGGGCCCCCGCCATCTCCGACGGCATCAGCATGGGCACCCCCGGGATGCGGGCGAGCCTTGTAAGCCGCGAGGTCATCGCCGACAGCGTGGAACTGGTGGCCCAGGGCTACCTCTACGACGGGATGGTGGTCCTCTCCGCCTGCGACAAAACCATCCCCGGCGGGGCCATGGGGGTGATCCGGAGCGGGATTCCGGGGATGGTCCTCTACGGGGGGACCATCGCCCCCGGGGAGTGGCAAGGCAGGAAGCTCACCATTGTGGAGGTCTTCGAGGCCGTGGGGCAGCGGGCGGCGGGGAGGATCACGGACGAGGAGCTCCTAGAGATCGAGCGCCGGGCCATCCCCGGCCCCGGGGCCTGCGGCGGCCAGTACACCGCCAACACCATGGCCATGGCCCTCGAGGCCCTGGGCCTCTCCCCCGTGGGCTACAACGCCATCCCCGCCGTGCACCCGGAAAAGGCCAAGGCCACCCGGGAAGCGGGGCGCATCCTGGCCGAGGCCATTGAACGGGACTGGAAGCCCAAGGACTTCCTCACGCGGAGGAGCTTCCTCAACGCCATCGCCGCCGTGGCCGCCACCGGCGGGAGCACCAACGCCGTGCTCCACCTCCTGGCCCTGGCCAAGGAGGCGGGGGTGGAGCTCTCCTTGGACGACTTTGACCGGGTGTCCCGCAACACCCCAGTCATCGCCGACCTCCGCCCTTGGGGCACCTACACCGCCTGGGAGCTCTACGAGGCAGGGGGCACCGCCTTGGTCTTCCGAAACCTCCTGGAAGCAGGGCTTCTTTATGGGGAGGAAAAGACCCTCACCGGCAGGACCCTGGCCGAGGAGGTGGAACGGGCCTACCGGGAAAGCCCAGGCCAGCAGGTGGTCTTCCCCGTGGAGCAGGCCCTCAAGCCCCACGGGGGGCTGGTGGTGCTTAGGGGCAACCTGGCCCCCAGGGGAGCGGTCTTGAAGCTGGCCGGCACCGAGCGCACCTACTTTGAGGGGCCGGCCCGGGTCTTTGACTCCGAGGAGGCGGCCATGGAGAAGGTGCTCAAGGGGGAGATCCGCCCCGGGGACGTGGTGGTGATCCGCTACGTGGGCCCCAAGGGCGCCCCCGGGATGCCCGAGATGCTCTCCGTCACCAGCGCCATCGTGGGGGAGGGCCTGGGCCCCGAAGTGGCCCTCCTCACCGACGGCCGCTTCTCCGGGGGCACCCGGGGCCTCATGATCGGCCACATCGCCCCCGAGGCCTTCGTGGGCGGGCCCATCGCCCTCCTGGAGGAGGGGGACCGGGTGCGGATCGACGTGGAAAACCGGCTTCTGGAGGTCCTCCTTTCCGAGGAGGAACTGCGGAAGCGGCAGGAACGTTGGCAACCCCGTCCTCCGGCGTTCCGCCACGGCCTCTTTGCCCGCTACGCCGCCCTGGTGGAGCAGGCGGACCAGGGAGCGGTGCTGAAGGACCCCAAGGCCTAGGGTTTCCCGGGCCGCTTGACCGCATCGGGGGTGAGGTTCAGGCCCCGCCCCTGGCGTATCTCCTCCGGGGTGAAGGAATCTCCCTTGGCCTGGAGAAGGGCCTTCAGGTGGTTCAATAGGGCAGCAAGCTCCTCGTCCTTGAGCTGGGCAAAGCCGGGCATGAGCCCGGCCTCCCCCTTCTTGCCGTAGAGGACCACCAGGACCAGGTACCGCCGGCCCTCCGGGGTGGCGAAGAAGGGGGCCACCCCTTGGAGTCCCGGGTAAGACCGGTCGCCCTGGGCCTTCTCCCCATGGCAGACGGCGCAGGTCCTGGTCCAAAGCCCCCCCGCCCCCTGGGCCAGGGCCGCCCCCAGGCCCAACAAGAGGAAAAGCGGGAGCAAGGACCGCTTCATGTAACCAGTATAGGGGATCCGAACCCTTAGGGCCTTTAGCGGGCCTTTACCTCGGTCCAGACCCGGTCGTAAAGGGCGATATCCGGGCCCAGGTCCTTGAGGTACTCAAGCTTGGCCCGCACCTCCTCCGGGGGAAAAACCGCAGGGTCCTGGCGCATCTCCTCGGGAAGAAGGGGAAGGGCCTTGGCCACGGGGGTGGCGTAGCGGGTGTATGCCGCCAGGGCGGCGGCGTTTTCCGGTTCCAGCAAAAAGTCGATGAAGCGGTAGGCCAGATCCTGGCTGGGCCCCCGCTTGAGGACCACCAGGGCGTCGGTCCAAAGGGTGCCCCCTTCCTTGGGAATGACATAGTGAAGCCTCTCATCCTCCTGTCTGGCCTGGAGCACATCCCCGGAGTAGGCCAAGGCCAGGGCGGCATCCCCCGCCAGGATGCGGTTCAAGGCCTCCACCCCCCCGGCGAAGCCCACGGAGCGCCGCTTGGCCTCTATGAGGAGCGCCTTGGCCTTCTCTAGGGCCTGGGGGTCCGTGGCGTTCACCGAGTAGCCTAGGTACTTCAAAGCGGCCCCGATGGTCTCCCGCATCTCGTCCAGGAGGAGGAAGGGCCCCACGCTTCGGGCGGGGTCAAAGAGAACGGCGTAGGAGTCCACGCTCCCCTTCACCAAGTCCTCCCTGTAGGCCAGACCCGTGGTGCCCCAGAGGTAGGGGACGGAGTACCGGAGGCCAGGGTCATAGGGAGGGTCCAGGAAGAAGGGGTCCAGGTTGGCCAGGTTCTTAAGTTTTGCCTTCTCCAGGGGAGCGAGGAGCCCCTCCCGGGCCATCTGGAGCACGTAGTAGTCGGGGGCCACCACCAGGGAGAACTCCCGGTCCGCTCCCCCCTTCAGCTTGGCCAGCATGGCCTCAGGGGACTCAAAGGTGTCCAGGACCACCCTGGCCCCGGTTTCCGCCTCAAACTTTTTAAGGAGGTCCTCCGGGATGTAATCCGCCCAGTTCAGAAAGTACAGGGTTCCCCCAGCCTGGGAAGCCGGCTTCGGCCGCAAAAGGAGAAACCCCACGACCACCAGGGCCAGAACCAAAACCAGAATTCCCCAACGCTTCATACCCTCCTCCGGGTTAAAGCATACCCCAAGGCCAGGAAGAAGGCGCTAAGACCGATGATCAGGGTGGAGAGGGCATGCACCTTGGGGCTTACCCCCAGCTTCACACTGGAATAGATGTAAAGGGGCAGGGTGGTAGCCCCGGGGCCGGCGGTGAAGAAGGTGACCACGAAGTCGTCCAGGGAGAGGGTGAGGGCGAGGAGGGCCCCCGCCGCCACCCCTGGCCAGGCCAGGGGCAGGGTCACGTGCCAGAAGGTCTGCCAGCCCCGGGCCCCCAGGTCGCGGGCGGCCTCCTCGAGGGCCGGGTCCAGGAGGAGGAGCCTGGAGCGCACCACCAGGGTCACGAAGGCCACCTGGAAGGTGATGTGCCCCAGGATCACCGTGAGGAGGGAGAGCCGGGGAAACCCCAAAACCTCCCGGGCCAGGGCGAAGAGGAGGAGAAGGGACACCCCCATGACCACATCGGGCACCACCACGGGGATGTAGAGGAGGTAGGAGAGGAAGCCCTTGCCGGGAAAGCGGTAGCGCACCAACCCCACCGCCAGAAGGGTGCCCAAAAGGGTGGCCACCAGGGTGGAGACGAAGGCCACCGTCAAGGTATTCAGGAAATATTCCAGGACTCGGGGATCCTGGAAAAGGGCCCGGTACCAGTCCAGGGTAAAGCCGGTGAAGCGCACCCCCCGGCGGCTTTGGTTGAAGGAAAGGGCCACGATGACCAGGATGGGCAGATAGAGGAAGAGGTAGACCAAAAAGGCGTGGAGGGTAAGGAGCCTTCTCATACCAGGTCCTTTAGCCCCCTTTCTCCCTGCAACCGGGCGTAAAGGTAAAGGGAAAGAAGCACAAACCCCATCAGGAACACGCTTAACGCAGCCCCAAAAGCCCAGTCCCGGGTGATGCCGAACTGCTGCTGAATGAGGTTCCCCATCAAGACCACCCGACCTGCCCCCAAGAGGTCCGCCACCACGAAGGTACCCATGGCGGGGATGAAGACCAGGACGCTTCCCGCAAAAAGCCCGGGGTAGGTCTGAGGCAAGACCGCATGCAAGAAGGCCCTAACGGGCCTCGCCCCCAGGTCGTAGGCCGCCTCCAAGAGCTGCCAGTCCAGGCGCTCCACGCTGGCGTACACCGGCAGGACGAAAAAGGGCAGGAAGGTGTACACCGTGGCCAAGAGCACGGCGAAGAAGGAAGGATATAGGACCAGGGGCCCTAGGCCAAAGGCCCCTAGGAGGGCGTTCACCAGGCCCTCCCGTTGCAACAGCACCAGCCAGGCGTAGACCCGGATCAGGAAGTTGGTGAGAAAGGGAAGGAGGAGAAGGAAAAGGAGGAGGTCCCGCTGGGGATGCCGGGCGATGTAAAAGGCCAGGGGATACCCCAGCAAGGCGGAGATCAGGGTGGCCAGGACCCCCACGAGAAGGCTTTGGGCAAAGGCCTCGAGGTAGACGGGGTGGAAGAGCTTGGCGTAGTTGTGGAAGCCCCAGGGCCCGGTAAGCTCCCCATAGGGCCCCCGGGTGAGGAAGGAGGCCAAGAGGACCAGAAGGGTAGGAAGGAGGACGAAGACCAAAAGCCAAAGGCCCCCAGGGCCCACGGTAACCAGGACCCGGAAGGCGCGCTGCCAAGGGGTAGCCGCCTCATTCATGGACCACCACCAGGTTCTCCGGGGGAAGGTAGCAGAACACCTCCTCCCCGTAGGCGAACTCCTCGGCCCCAGGCTCCTGCAGGTCCTGGTTCAGGGTGTAGGCCAAAAGCCTCACCTCCCCCGCCCGCAGGTAGTACTGGTTCTCCGCTCCCGTGTAGACGATCTCCTCCACCCGGGCCCGCACCAAGTTCTCCCGAGCGGGCACCCCGTTCCCCAAGGGGTAGAGGCGGATCTTCTCCGGACGGATCACCAGGTGGGCCTCCCGGGCTAAGGGTTCCCGAAGGCGCAGGGGGCCCAGGGGGGTCTCCGCCCCCAGGGGATGGGGCCTGGCGGGGAGGAAGTTGGAGCGGCCCAAAAAGTCCGCCACGAAGCGGTTTTTAGGCCGCTCGTAAACCTCGTCGGGCAGGCCCACCTGCTCAATCCTCCCCGAGCGCATCACCGCGATCCGGTCGGACATGACCAGGGCCTCCTCCTGGTCGTGGGTGACGAAGATGAAGGTGGTGCCGAGCCTCCGCTGAAGCTGCATGAGCTCCACCCTAAGCTCCTGGCGGAGCTTGAGGTCCAAGGCGGAAAGGGGCTCGTCCAATAGGAGCACCTCAGGCTCCAGCACCAGGGCCCGGGCCAAGGCCACCCGCTGCTTCTGCCCCCCGGAAAGCTCCCGCGGGTAGCGTTTCTCCAGGCCCAGGAGATCCACCAGCTCCAGGGCCCAGGCCACCTTCCTACGCACCTCCCCTGCGGGAAGCCCCTTCATGCGCAGGCCAAAGGCCACGTTCCCCTCCACGGTCATGTGGGGAAAGAGGGCGTAGTTCTGGAAGACGGTGTTCACGGGGCGGGCATAGGGGGGAACCCCGGTCATGTCCTTTCCGGCGATCTCAATGCGCCCGGCATCTGGGGTGTCAAACCCGGCGAGAAGCCTGAGAAGGGTGGTCTTTCCGCAACCCGAAGGCCCCAAAAGGCTGAAGAACTCTCCCCGCTTGACCTCGAGGTCCACGCCATCCAGGGCCACCACTCCGCCAAAACCCTTGCGCACCCCCAAGAGGCGAACCAGCACTTCCCCGGCCACGGGGCCCAGTTTAGGGGGAGTGGCCCCCGGGCTCAAGCCTCTAGGGAGCCGCCCTATCCCGGTGCACCAAAAGGACCAGGCCCAAGGAGAGCAGGGTGGCCATGAGGCTGGAACCCCCGTAGGAGAAAAGGGGGAGGGTCAACCCGGTCACCGGCATCACCCCCAACGCCACCCCCAGGTTCACCAGCACCTGGAAGCCCAGCATCCCCCCTACCCCGGCCAGGAACAGGCGGTCGGAGGGGCGGGGGCACTCCAGGGCCATGCTAAGAAGGCGCACCAAGAGGAGGGCGTAAAGCCCCAGGAGGGCCACGGAGCCCACAAACCCCCACTCCTCGGCAAAGACGGCGAAGACGAAGTCCGTGTGGCGGAAGGGGACGAAGCCCAGCTGGGTCTGGGTACCCTGGCCATACCCCTTGCCGAAGAGCCCTCCCGAGCCGATGGCGATGGTGGACTGGATCACCTGGAAGCCCTGGCCCAGGGGATCCCGGTAGGGATCCAAAACGATGAGGACCCGCTCCCGCTGGTAGGGCTTGAGGTTGGGCCAGACCACGGTGGGCACCAGGATGGCCAAGGCGAGAAGGCCCACCAAGAGGTGCTTCCAGGGCAGGCCCCGCACGAACAAGACGGCAAAGACGCCGAAGAGCACCACCAGGCTCCCCCCAAGATCCGGTTGGAGGAGGAGGAGGAGGACCACGGGGGCCGTGAGGAGCCCGGGCAGAAGGTAATCCCACACCCGGCGCACCTCCCGGCCCTCGAGGAGCCGGGCCAAGGCCAGGATCAAGCCCAGCTTGGCCAGCTCCAGGGGCTGGAACTGCAAGGAACCCAGCACAAACCAGGCCTTGGCCCCGTTGATCTCCCGGCCGAAGGCCAAGACGGCCACCAAAAGGAGAAGGGAAAGGGCGTAAAGGGGGTAGGCGAAGGCGAAGACGGTGCGGCGGGAAAAGAACTGAACCCCCACGGCCAGGAGGAGGCCCAGGAGGAAGGCCACAAGCTGGCGGTTCAGGAGGCCCGGGTCGGGGGCGGCGCTTCGGAGGTTAAACAAACCTAAAACGGTTATGGCCAGGGTCAGGAGGATTAAACCCCAATCGTAGGCCAGGAGGTTCGGACGCCTCAGAACCATGGAGCCCTACCGCAAGGGGATATCGGCGATCAGAACCATCTTCTCCCCCCGCTCCTCAAAGGCCACGCTAAGCCCTTCCTCCTGGGCGGGGAAGTAGCGGCGGAGCACCTCCAGAAGGTCCCGCTTCAAGCTCTCCACCAGGCCGGGGGAAAGCTTGGCCCGGTCGTAGGCCAAGACCAGCTTGAGCCTTTCCTTGGCCTTTTCCTTGCTCCGTTTGCGCCACCACATCAGCGACCTCCGAAGAGCCTGCGGATCACCGATAGAAGCCCCTGGGCCTCCTCCAGGTTACGGAAGGGCACCTCCTCGCCCCTAAGGCGGCGGGCGGTGTCCATGTAGGCGAGGGCGGCTGGGCTTGTCCCTTTAAGCACCAAGGGCTCCCCTTGGTTGGTGGAGATGAGCACCTGCTCGTCCTCGGGGATGATGCCGATGGGCTTAAGCCCCAGGATCTCCACCACGTCCTCCACGGAGAGCATGTCCCCCCGGGCCACCATCTTGGGCCGCAAGCGGTTGATGATGAGGAAGTTTTCCCGGATCTCCCGGGCCTCGAGGAGGCCGATGATGCGGTCGGCGTCCCGGACGCTAGAGACCTCGGGGTTCACCACCACCAAGGCCCCTTCCGCCGGGGTGGCGGCGGTCTGGAAGCCCTTCTCGATGCCGGCGGGGGAGTCTATGAGCACCCGGTCAAACCCCTCCTCCGTCAAAAGGTACTGCACCAGCTCTCGGAAGCGGGCGGGGTCCAGGGCCTCCTTGTCCTTGGTCTGGGAGGCGGGAAGGAGGAAGAGGTTTTCTACGCGCTTATCCCGGATCAGGGCCTGGCGCACCTTGGCCCGCCCCTCCAGGACGTCGATGAGGTCAAAGACCACCCTCCCCTCGAGGCCCATGACCACATCCAGGTTCCTCAGGCCCACGTCCACGTCCACCACCGCCACCTTCTCCCCCAGCTTGGCCAAGGCCGCCCCCAGGTTGGCGGTGGTGGTGGTCTTTCCCACCCCGCCCTTACCCGATGTCACCACGATGGCTCTCGCTTTCACCGCTTCCCCTCCTGCACCATATCCAATATCTCGTCCAATTCGCTTAGAAAATCCAAAACCCGCTTGCCCCGCGGGGTCAGGAGGTATTCTACCCGGGGGGGAACCTCGGGGTAGGCCTGCCGTTGGACGAACCCCAGGAGGTGGAGCTCCCGAAGCCGCTCCGCCAAGGTTCGGGGAGAAAGGCCCAGGAAGGACTCCAGGTCGGAAAAGCGCGAGGTTCCCCGGCTTAAGGCGAAGAGCACCTCCGGTGCCCCACGCCGCGCCAGCACCTTGAGCACCTTGCGGGTGTTCTTGGACAGGGCCATGGCCCAATGCTAGCAAAAAACGGCATAGCTATGTGCCGGTAAAGCCATGGATGCCGAGGCCAAGGATAGCCTTGGGCCTCTGAGGAGGAATATGCTAAGGCAAGGATGAAGGACGGCATCCCACCCGACTGGAAGGACTTCCTGGCCCTCGTGCTGGCGGTCTACAGCCTCCTGTTGCCGCCCCTTTTCCTGGTGCTCGGGGTGCTCTTCCTCTTCCTCCTCCTGGTCCGCGTTTTCCTGTAAAACTAAGGCATGGAAGGCCTCTTTGAGTCCCTACCCGAAGGCTACCGGGAACGGCTGGGCCGCCCCGGGGAGTACCCCTTTACCCGGGGCATCTACCCTCGGATGTACCTGGACAGGCTCTGGACCATGCGGCAGTATGCGGGCTTCTCCACCGCAGAGGAGTCCAACGCCCGCTACCGATACCTCCTCGCCCAGGGCCAGACGGGCCTGAGCGTGGCCTTCGACCTCCCCACCCAGCTGGGCCTGGACCCCGACCACCCCATGAGCGTGGGGGAGGTGGGCCGGGTGGGGGTGTCCATCGCCACCCTCGAGGACATGCGCAAGCTCTTCGACGGCATCCCCCTGGACCGGGTTTCCACCAGCATGACCATCAACGCTCCAGCCATGATGCTCCTGGCCCTCTACCTCCTGGTGGCGGAGGAACAGGGGGTTTCCTGGGACAAGGTGTCGGGCACCGTGCAGAACGACATCCTCAAGGAGTACTTCGCCCGGGGCACCTACATCTACCCCCCCGGGCCCTCCATGCGCCTGGTCACGGACATCTTCGAGTTCTGCGCCCGCCACGTGCCCAAGTGGAACACCATCTCCATCTCCGGCTACCACATCCGCGAGGCGGGGGCCACGGCGGCCCAGGAGATCGCCTTCACCCTGGCGGACGGCAAGGCCTACGTGCGGGCCGCCCTGGAACGGGGCCTCAAGGTGGACGAGTTCGCCCCCCGGCTTTCCTTCTTTTTCGCCGCCCACGGGGACATCTTTGAGGAGGCCGCCAAGTTCCGGGCCGCCAGGAGGCTTTGGGCCCGCATCATGCGGGAGGAGTTCGGGGCCAAGGACCCCAAGAGCTGGATGCTCCGCTTCCACACCCAGACCGGAGGCTCCACCCTCACCGCCCAGGAGCCCCTCAACAACGTGGTGCGCACCGCCTACCAAGCCCTGGCGGCGGTGCTGGGGGGCACCCAGAGCCTCCACACCAACGCCTACGACGAGGCCTTGGGCCTCCCCACCGAGAAGAGCGCCCTTCTCGCCCTGCGCACCCAGCAGATCCTGGCCTTTGAAAGCGGAGTCACCCGGGCCGTAGACCCCTTAGGGGGAAGCTTCTACGTGGAGCACCTCACGGACCAGCTGGAGAAGGAAGCGGAAAGGCTTATCCAGGAGATCGATGCCCTAGGAGGCGCGGTGGCCGCGGTGGAGGCGGGCTACTTCCAGCGGGCCATTGAGGAGTCCGCTTGGCAGTTCCAGAAGGAGGTGGAGGAGGGCAAGCGGATCATCGTGGGGGTGAACCGCTTCGCTGACCCCAACAGTCCCCTCAACGAGCCCACCCCGGTGCAGCGCATCGACCCCGAGCTCCACGAAAGGCGCAAGCGGGAGCTGGCCGAGTTCAAGGCCAAGCGGGATGGGGAAAGCGTGCGGGTGGGCTTGGAGAACCTGCGGCGGGCCGCCAGGGGAAGCGAGAACCTCTTCCCCTACGTGCTGGAAGCCTTCCGCCGCCGGGCCACCCTGGGGGAGGTCTGCGGGGTGCTTAGGGAGGAGTGGGGGGAGTACCAGCCCGGGAGGTGAGGCATGGAAACCGAGACCCAGCTCTGGGAGTTTTTGGAAAAGCATTTGGCCAGCATCTACCAAGGGGACTGGGCCACCTACGAGGCCACCACCCATCCCGACCTTTCCCTTTACGAGTGGTTTGTGACCCCCCACCGCCTGGATGGCCTGGCCTTCCACCGCTTCATGATCGAGCACGCCTGGGCCACCTCAGGAAGGCCTCACCGTCTGGACCTCTTGGAAAAGCGCCTTCAGCGCTACGGGGAAGTGGCCATCTTCACCTACACCCTGCTCCTCACCGTGGAGGAAGAAGGGGGGCTAAAGCACCGGGCGGTGAACGAAAGCCGGGTGGCGGTGCGCTTTCCCGAGGGCTGGAAGGTGGTGCACGTGCACAAAAGCCCGGCCGGGTAGTTAGGTTCCCGCACTACCCAAACCCACACCTTTCTCGCCGCGCCGCACCCCGCGGAAATCCGAGGCAATGACCCGGGCCAGGGATCTGCCGGAGCCCCCACGCTGGCAAGAGCCAGGGTGGGGTGGCATGACAAGGGACCGGGTTTCCCCGGCCCCTCCCCTTTTCCCAGGGCTAGGCCCCTTGCCTTAGGCGCTCCACCACCGAGCGGTCCTCGAGGGTGGAGGTATCCCCCTTGATCTCCTGCTCCCCGGCGGCGATCTGCCGCAGGAGGCGGCGCATGATCTTGCCGGAGCGGGTCTTGGGCAGGGCATCCGTGAAGCGCACCTCGTCCGGGCGGGCGATGGGCCCGATCACCTTGGCCACGTGGGCCTTGAGCTCGTCCCGCAGGGCCTCCGAGGGCGCATTCCCCTCCTTCAGGGTCACGAAGGCCACAATGGCCTCCCCCTTCAAGGGGTCGGGGCGGCCCACCACCGCCGCCTCAGCCACGGCAGGGTGGGAAACCAAGGCGGACTCGATCTCCATGGTGCCCAGCCGGTGCCCGGCCACGTTCAGAACGTCGTCCACTCGGCCCAGGATGAGATAGTACCCGTCCTTATCCCGCCTAGCCCCATCCCCGGTGAAGTAGTTGCCTGGATGCTGGCTGAAGTACTGTTGCAGGAAGCGGTCGGGATCCCCCCAGACGGTGCGGAGCATGCTGGGCCAGGGGCGGGTGATGCAGAGGTGCCCGCCCTCGTCGGGGTTCTCCACGGGCTTGTGCTCGGAGTCCAGGATCTCGGGCTTCACCCCGAAGAAGGGCTTCCCCGCATGCCCAGGCTTCATGGCGTGGGCCCCGGGCAGGGTGGTGATCATGATGCCCCCCGTTTCCGTCTGCCACCAGGTGTCCACGATGGGGCACCGCCCCTTGCCGATGACGTTGTAGTACCAAAGCCAAGCCTCGGGGTTAATGGGCTCGCCCACGGTGCCGAGAAGGCGCAAGGAGTCCAGGCGGTGCTTCAGGGGCCAGCCCTCCCCCCACTTCATGAAGGCCCGGATGGCGGTGGGGGCGGTGTAGAGAATGTTCACCCCGTACTTGTCCACGATCTGCCAGAAACGGTCGGGCTCGGGCCAGTTGGGGGCCCCCTCGTACATCACCGTGGTGGCCCCGTTCAGGAGGGGCCCATAGACCACGTAGGAGTGGCCGGTGATCCAGCCCACGTCGGCGGTGCACCAGTAGACATCCTCGTCCTTCAGGTCAAAGACCAGCTTGGTGGTGAGGTAGACGTAGATCATGTACCCGCCCAGGGTGTGCAACACCCCCTTGGGCTTCCCCGTGGAGCCCGAGGTGTAGAGGATGAAGAGGGGCTCCTCCGCCTCCATGGGCTCGGCCTCGCAGCGGTCGGAGGCCGCCTCCATGAGCTCGTGCCACCAGTGGTCCCGGCCCGGGGTCCAGGGGACCTCCTCCCCGGTGCGGCGCACCACCACCACGTGCTCCACGGTGGAGACCTCCTTGAGGGCCTCGTCGGCATTCTGTTTCAGGGGTACCACCTGGCCCCGGCGGTAACCCCCGTCGGCGGTGATGAGCACCTTGGCCTCGGCATCCCGGATGCGCTCGGCCAAGGCCCCGCTGGAAAAACCACCGAAGACCACGGAGTGGATGGCCCCGATGCGGGTGCAGGCCAGCATGGCGATGGCCGCCTCGGGGATCATGGGTAAATAGATGGTGACCCTATCCCCCTTCTTCACCCCCAGGCGCTTGAGAACGTTGGCGAACTTCTGCACCTCCCGCCAGAGGTCGTGGTAGGTGAGGACCCGCTCTTCCCCCGGCTCCCCCTCCCAGATGAGGGCCGCCTTATTGCGGCGCCAGGTTTGCACGTGGCGGTCCAGGGCGTTGTAGGCGAGGTTGGTCTTGCCCCCCACGAACCACTTGGCGTGGGGCAGATCCCCCTCCAGGACCTTCTGCCAGGGTTCGAACCAGTGGAGCTCGGAGGCCACCCGTCCCCAGAAGCCCTCGGGGTCTTTGAGGCTTTCCTCATACAGGCGCTGGTACTCCTCCTCGCTCTTGATGTGGGCCTTACTCCGGAACTCCTCGCTGGGGTAGAAGACCCGCTCCTCCTTGAGAACGCCTTTGATCCGGTCCATATACCCTCCCTTGGCCTCTAAGGATAGGCTGGCCCCCGGGTGGGGTCAAGAAAAAGGGGGTTTTTCACCATTTGCCAAACCTCCCTTTTCTTGACAGGAGGTGTCTAACCTACCGAATATGAATATGGACGCAAATGGCCAGGAAGAGAAGCCTCTCCACGGTTCAGGCAGCTTTGCGCATCCTGGCCTACCTGGCCGAGCACCCAGAAGGGGTGGAGGTGAAGGAGGTGGCCCGCCTCCTGGGCAAGAGCCTTTCCACCGCCTACGCCCTCTTGAACAGCCTGGCGGAGGAAGGCTTCGCAGTGAAGACAGAAAGGGGGTACCGCCTGGGCCAGGCCAAGCCCCTCCGGCTGGAGACCACGCCCCTCGAGGAGGCCTTGGAGGAACTTTACCTCCGCACCCGGGAGCGGTGCTACCTGGCCCTTCTGACCCCGGAAGGGATCCGGCTGAAAACCCGGGGGCGGCAAGGCCAACCCCACCCCCTGGGCGATGCCCTGCCAAAAGAGGTCCACGCCCTGGCCCTGGGCAAGGTGCTCCTGGCCTACGGGGCCCTCCCCCCGCCTCCCCTGGTCCCCAAAACCCCCTACACCCTGACGGATCCCTTAGCCCTGGAGGCGGAACTCACCCGGGTCCGGGAATCGGGCCTGGCGGCGGAGATGGAGGAGTATGCCCTGGGCCTTTCGGCCCTGGCGGCTCCCCTTTTCGGCCCGGAAGGGAAGCTTCTGGGGGCTTTAGGGGTGGTGGTGCCCACCCGGCGTTTTCCCTTCGCCTTCAGCCGCCTGGCCCGGGCCCTCTCCGAGGTGGCCCAGGTCTCGGCCCACTTGCGCCCCCCCGAACCCCCCACCCTTCCCCCGCCCCCCCCGCCCAGCCTGTGGGTGGAAACCTTAGAGCCCCCTTCGAAGCTGAGGGAGGAGGCCAACCTCAAGGACTACGCCGAGGCCTACCGGGCGAGCCTCGAGGATCCCGAAAGCTTTTTCGGCAGCTTCGCCCGGGAGTTCCACTGGGAAACCCCCTGGGAAAGGGTCCACGACCCTGCCACCCATACCTGGTTCGGCGGAGGGCGGACCAACGCCGCCTTAAACGCCCTGGACCGCCACCTGCCCGAAAAGGCCCAACAGGTGGCCCTCATCACCCTGGACGGGGATGGGCACCTGGAAAAGTGGACCTACCGGGAACTTTTGGACCTCTCCAGCCGCCTTGCCGGGGTCTTCCAGAACCTGGGGGTGAAGCGGGGGGACCGGGTGGCCCTCTACCTGCCCACAGGGCTGGAGGCGGCCTTGAGCCTCCTGGCCCTGGCGCGGATCGGGGCAGTGCACGTGGCCCTGCCCGTGGGCCTAGGCCCGGAAGCCTTGAGGGAGCGGCTTCTCCAAAGCCAGGTCCGCCTTCTGGTGGCCGCCGACGGCTACTTCCGCCGGGGCCAGCTCATCCCCTTAAGACCAGTGGTGGAGGCAGCCCTTTCGGGCCTGGATCTCCCAGTGCTCTGGCACACCCGGGGCACCACGGAGTTCCTGGAAAGGGCCTCGGAGGGAAAGCCTGCGGACGCCGTACCCGTTCCCGCCCAGCAGCCCCTCTTCATCCTCCACACCTCGGGCTCCACAGGCAGGCCCAAGGGAGTGGTCCACGGCCACGGAGGGTACATGGTGGGGGTAAGCTGGGCCCTCCGCTACCTCTTTGACCTGAAACCGGGAGAGATCTTCCATACCACCGCCGACCTCTTCTGGGTGGTGGGCCACTCCTTCGGCCTGTACGCCCCGCTCTTCCTGGGAGGCACCAGCCTCCTGGTGGAGGACCGGCCGGACCACCCCAACCCCGCCGCCTTCTACGAGAGGCTAAGGCGGTTCGGGGTGGACGTGCTCCTCACCTCCCCCACGGTGCTCCGCACCCTGCGTCGCCACGGGGAAGCCCGGCCCACTTCCTTGCGCCTGGTGGGGAGCGTGGGCGAGGCCCTGGCCCCCGAGGTATGGCGCTGGACCTGGGAGAACCTGGCCTGGCCCTTGGACAACTGGTGGCAAACCGAGCTGGGGGCCCCGGCCCTGGCCACCCCCCTCACCCTCCCCGCCAAGCCGGGCTTCGTGGGCATCCCCTTGCCGGGGGTGGAGGCCCGGGTGGTGGATGGGGAAGGACAGGTCCTGCCTCCAGGGGCCAAGGGCCACCTGGTCCTCCTCAGGGCGGGGCCCGCCCACATGGTGGACCTCCTGGGGGGGGAAAGCCCTTGGCGCGGGGGCCTCTACTGGACGGGGGACCTCGCCACCTGGGACGAGGAGGGCTACTTCCGCATCCTGGGCCGTTCCGAGGAGGTCATCAAGGTGGGGGAGGCCCGGCTCGGCACCGCCGAGGTGGAAGCGGCCGCCCTCACCCACCCCCAGGTGGCGGAAGCAGCCGCCATCGGGATCCCCGGGGAGGAGGGCGAGGAAATCGTGGTCTTTGCCGTCCCCAAGAAGGAGGTGCCCGAGGAGCTCAAGGGCCTCCTGGCCGAGAAGATCAAGGCCCACCTTTTGCGGCACCTGGGGCCGGTTCCCCCGCCCCGGATCGTCTTCGTGGAACGCCTGCCCCGTACCCGAAGCGGCAAGATCTTAAGGCGGCTCCTAAAGGCAGAACTCCTGGGCGTAGACCCTGGGGATGTTTCGGCATTGGAGGAGGAGTATGGCGGTGCAAAAACTTCTTAAGGCGGAAGAGCGGCTTTGGGCCCCGGAAGAGGTGCGCCGCAAGGCGAACCTCCAGAACTTCCCTGAAGTGTACCGGCGAAGCCTCGAGGACCCCGAGGGCTTCTGGGGGGAATGGGCCCGGAGGTTCTACTGGGAGAAGCCCTTTGAAAAGGTGTTGGAGTGGAACCTTCCCGAGCACCGCTGGTTCTTGGGGGGCACCACCAACGCCGTCTACAACGCCCTGGAGCGCAACGTGGAAAGGGGCCTCAGGAACAAGGTGGCCCTTCTCTACCTCTCCGAGGACGGGCGGGAGGAGAAGCTCACCTACGGGGAACTCCTGGACCGGGTGCGGCGCCTGGCCACGGGGCTTAGACGCCTGGGGGTAGAGAAGGGGGACCGGGTGGTCATCTACATGCCCTTAACCCTCGAGGGCGTCCTATCCATGCTGGCCACCGCCTACCTGGGGGCCATCCACAGCGTGGTCTACGCGGGGCTCGGGGTGGCCGCCCTTAGGGAGCGCATCCTGGACGCGGGGGCCAAGCTCCTCATCGCCGGGGACGTGAGCTACCGCCGGGGCAAGGGGGTGGACCTCCGCTCCATCGTGGAGGAGGCCATCCGGGACCTGCCCCTAAAGGTGGTCTGGTTCCAACGGGCCATCCGGGCGGAGCTTCCCGAGGGGCATTATGACTTTCAGGAAATCCTCTGGGGAAGCCCCCCGGAGGCCCGGGCGGAGATGGTGGAAGCGGAGCACCCCCTTTTCATCCTCTACACCTCGGGCTCCACGGGCAAGCCCAAGGGCGTGGTGCACGTGCACGGGGGGTACATGGTGGGCACCACCTACCACCTGCGCACCTTCTTTGACGTGAAAGACGACGACGTCTACTGGGCCACCAGCGACATCGGCTGGATCGTGGGCCACTCCTACATCGTCTACGCCCCCCTTCTGGAAGGGGTGACCAGCGTCCTCAGGGAGGGCGCCCCCGACTACCCCGACCCTGGGGCCTTCTGGAAGGTGGTGGAGCGCCACCGGGTGAACGTGATGTTCACCGCCCCCACGGCGGTGCGCCTCTTCATGAAGTACGGCCCCGAGTGGCCCAAGAAATACGACCTCTCCTCCTTGCGCCTCATCGCCGTGGCCGGGGAACCCTTGAACCCCGAGGCCCTACGCTGGGCCTACACGCACCTGATGGCAGAGGGCCAAAGGGGCTTTGTGGCCGACAACTGGTGGCAGACGGAGCTGGGGGGGCCCACCCTGGGCACGCCCCTGACCCTTCCCGCCAAGCCGGGCTTCGCCGGGGTGGCCCTCCCCGGGGTGGAGGCGGCGGTGGTGGACGAGGACGGGAAGCCGGTACCCCCGGGCCAGGGCGGGCTTTTGGTGCTCAAGCGCCCCTTTCCCCACATGATGCGCACCGTTTGGGGCAACCACGACCGCTACCTCCAGTACTGGCGGGAAGTGCCCGGGAACGTCTACGTGGCAGGCGATGTGGCCAGCGAGGACGAGGAGGGTTACTTCAGCGTCCTGGGCCGGGCGGACGACGTCCTCAACGTGGCGGGCCACCGCATCGGCACCGCGGACGTGGAAAGCGCCCTGGTCTCCCACCCCGCCGTGGCTGAAGCCGCCGTCATCGGGGTGCCCGACCCCCTCAAGGGGGAAGCCATCAAGGCCTTTGTGGTCCTCCGCCTGGGCCAGGCTCCCTCAGAGGAGCTCAAGGAAAACCTGGTGGCCCACGTCCGTCGGGAGCTGGGGCCCATCGCCACCCCCTCGGAGGTGGTTTTCCTGGACAAACTACCAAAGACCCGCTCGGGTAAGATCCTGCGCCGCTTGCTTAAGGCCCAGGAGCTGGGCAGGGATCCAGGGGATCTCTCCACGCTTGAGGAATGATCCAAGATAATCCCCGGTCAGCAACCTGGGAACCCCAAACCGTGGGGCCTAATAAAAACTGCGCATTTGCAGGTATTCGCCAAAGCTTCCTTTTCTTGACGCCCTGGTGGAGGGGAGTTAATATTCGCCCAGCAAGCAGGATGTGGGGTTACGCAAGGGACCAAAGCCCCTGCTTGCCTTTTACTGGGAGGTGAGGCGTATGGACGGAGTTCCGGAAGCGGTCAAGGAGTGGTACTGGCAGGAAGTCAAGCGGCTCACCCTGCGTTCGCTCTTCTACTGGATCCTTATCGCCATCGTCTTGCCGGTGCTCTCCCCCCTTTTCAAGGGGGTTGTCATTGGCCCCCTGCCCTCCTTGCACTGGTATATCAACGGCTTCATCGTGATCGCGCTGGGCGTGATCCTCATCTTCTGGTATGCCGCCCGCATGAACCGCCTGGATCAGGAATTGGAGAGGAAGCTAAAGGAAGGGAGGTAAGACATGGCTCCAGCAAAGGGCATGTCACCCGTGGTGCGCAATCCTTTAATGACTGCTGTTGCGGTGGTCCTCTTGGCCATCCTGGCTTATCCAGTGGGGGGCCAGTACCTGACCTCTCTGGTGCTCATCATCGGCAGCATCCTGGTCTACCTGGTCCTGGCCCTTACCCTTCGCTCCCAGGCAGCCGCCGACTTCTACGTGGCGGGGCGCTCCATTCCCGCCGTGGTGAACGGAGCAGCGACCGCCGCCGACTGGATGTCGGCAGCCAGTTTCCTCTCCATGGCAGGGATCATCGCCTTCCTAGGCTTTGACGCCCTGCCCTACGTGATCGGCTGGACCCTGGGTTACACCCTCATGGCCTTTACCATTGCTCCCTTTGTGCGCAAGTCCGGAACCTACACGGTGCCGGAACTCATAGAGCGCCTGGCGGGCAACTGGTCCACAGCCCGGGTTATCGCTGTGCTCATGGTCTTCATCACCTCGCTCACCTACCTCACGGCCCAGCTAGTGGGGGTGGGCGTGGTCTTCTCCCGTTTCCTGGGCATCCCCGCCACCATCGCCGTGTTCGTGGGCGTATTCGGAGCCTTGGCCTACGCCTGGACCAGCGGTTGGCGCAGCATCACTTGGGTGCAGTTCGTCCAGTACTGGGTGCTCATCTCCATGTACCTCCTGCCGGTACTCATTGCCAGCGCTTCCCTAGGACTTCTCCCCATACCTCACCTGCAGTATGGGCCCCTTCTGACACAAGTGGAGGCACGGGAGGCCGCCGCAGGCGTTAGCCCCTTGTGGACCGAGCCCCTGGCCCGGCCCTTCGCCGGGGGCACGGGGATGCTGAACTGGATCCTAGCCGCCCTGGTCCTCATGCTGGGCACCATGGGCCTGCCCCACATCCTGGTGCGCTTCTACACCGTCACCAACGTGCACGCCGCCCGCCTCAGCGTGGGCTGGGCCCTTCTCTTCATCGGCCTCCTCTACACCACCGCCTCCATCTACGCCGCCATCGCCCGGCTTTCCATCAGCAACCTCTGGAACAAGCCTCTGGATGAGGTGATGAACACCAGCTGGATCCAAAAGTGGCTTCCCACGGGGTTGGTGAAGGTAACCGACGCCAACGGGGACGGGATCGTTCAGCCGGCCGAGCTATCCTTCCATAACGACATCGTGGTGGTGGGAATGCCGGATATGTTCGGCATGCTGTGGCTCATCTCGCCCCTGGTGGCCGTGGGTGGTCTAGCCGCTGCCCTTTCCACCGCAGACGGCCTCCTTCTGGCCATGTCCACCGCCATCTCCCGGGACATCTACAAGCGCTTCATCAACCCCCAGGCCTCGGAAGCCGGCGAGGTGGGCTTCGTGCGGGCCATGCTGGTGGTCATCGGCCTGATTGGCGGCTACCTGGGCTACCTGGCCATCAAGGATCCCGGTTTTAGCCGTTATGTGGCCCTTCTGGTGGGCTGGGCCTTCGTCTTTGCCGCTTCCACCTTTACCCCGGCCATCATGCTGGGCATCTTCTGGAAGCGGCTTAACCGCTATGGGATCGTGGCGGGGATGATCGTGGGTATGGCCGTGGCCCTGCCCTACGTGCTGGCGGTGGGAATCTTCAACACCCAACCCCTGGTGCTCTTCGGCCAAAAAATCGGCACCATCGCCTGGGGAGCCATCTCCTTCCTGGCCAACGCTCTCACCGCCATCGTGGTTTCCCTCCTCACCCCGCCTGAGGGCAAGGAACGGGAGGCCTTTGTGGATCACATGCGCATGCCCGATTAGCGCTGAGCCTTACGGGGAGGCCAGACCACCCTGGCCTCCCTTTTGAACGCCGTAAGGACCAAAAGCCGGAGCCGCCCAAAGCGGAACACTTGGGTGACCGCAAGCCGGAGCCCTTCCCACTCGTCGTAACAAAAAAGCCGCTTCCCCCCTAACAGGCGTTCCAAAGGCCCGGCTGCCTCATCAAAGCAGGTAACCTTCCGCTCCAACCCTCCTCGGGTCCAGACGAAAAGGTGATAGGCAACCCCATCCTCCAAACGCCGCATCCTCCCCGGCAACCGGACAAAGCGGTCCACGTACGCCACCAGCTTGCCGTAGACGATTTCCCTCTCCTCCGCCATGTAGGTTACTATAAGGGCAAGCCGCTCCTCATGGCCTTGGACCTAGTGGCGCAAACACCCCCCTTGGACCGGCTCCCTCGAGAGGAGCTGGAAGAACTGCTCCGCTTGGGCCACACCCTTGATCTAACCCCGGGAACCCGTCTCTTGGAGCAAGGGGGTCACCCCTCCCAAAACCTCTACCTCCTGCTGGAAGGCCAGGTGGCCCTCTTGGATGAGGAAAGGGAAGTGGGCACCCTCGAGGCGGGGGAGTTTTTCGGCTTCCCCTCCCTCCTCTCCGGGGAGCCTCCTTCCCTAAGCGTGGTGGCCAAAACGCCGGTTAAGGTCTTGGCCCTTCCCAAGGAGGCCTTCCAACGGCTACTGGCCTATCCGGAGGTAGCCCGCTTTTTCGGCCAAGGCCTGGTGGAACGGGTCCGGCTCAGGCTGGCCCCAGCCCCCTCCCTCTTCTCGCCCGTGGGCCAGCTGGTGCGCCGCCCTCCTGCCTTCATCCCTCCCTCCGCCACCGTGGAGGAAGCAGCCAGGAAGATGCGCCAGGAAGGCATCTCCAGCCTCCTGGTGGAAGGGGATCCCCTAGGCATCCTCACCGACCGCGACCTGAGGAACCGGGTCCTGGCGGAGGGGCGGCCCCCTTCCACCCCAGTGGGGGCGGTGATGACCACCCCCCTCTTCTCCCTCCCAGCGGAAACCCCCGTCTACGAAGCCTTGGCCGCCATGGTGGAGCGGGGGATCCATCACCTCCCCCTCACGGAAGGGGACCGGGTGGTGGGGGTGGTCACCCACACCGACCTTCTCCTGAACCAGGCGCAAAGCCCCCTTCTCCTCCTGAGGCGCATCGAGAGGCTGGAGATGGAGCGGTATAGCCTCGAGGTGGCCTCCTTGGTGGAAAGCCTCTTCCAGAGGGGCTTGGGCGGGGTGGAGATCGGCCGGGTGGTAGCCTCCCTCAACGACGCCCTCATCCGCCGCCTGGTGCGGGAGGCGGAAGCCGCCCTAGGCCCCCCTCCCGCGGCCTACGCCTTTTTGGTCTTCGGCTCGGAGGGAAGGCGGGAGCAGGCCCTCCTTACGGACCAGGACAACGCCTTAGCCCTGGGGGGAGAAGGCCACGAGGCCTACTTCCGGGCCCTGGCGGAGCACGTGGTGGGGGGGCTGATCCGGGCCGGGATCCCCGAGTGCAAGGGAGGGTACATGGCCACCCGCTGGCGCAAGACCCTATGGGAATGGCAGGAAACCTTCCGCCGCTGGATGGAGGCCCCCGAGCCTCAGGCCCTTCTGGAAACCCAGATCTTTTTCGACCTGCGCCGGGTGGCGGGTAGCCTCTCCCTAAGGCCTTTGGAGGAAACCATCCTAGAGGGAAGCCGGAAGGGGGTCTTCCTCTACCACCTGGCCCGGGCCAGCCTGGAGTTCCGCCCCCCTCTGGGCCTCTTCGGCCGGGTGCGCACCGAGGAGGGTTTTGTGGACCTGAAGCGGCACGCCATCGCCCCCATCGTGGCCCTGGCCCGGCTGTATGCCCTCATGGCGGGAAGCCTGGCCAAGGGCACGGTGGAGAGGTTCAAGGTGGCAGCGGAAGCAGGCACCTTAAGCCTCGAGGGAGCGGAACGCCTCGAGGAGGCCTTCCGCTTCTTCTTCGCCCTGCGCCTGAAACACCAGCTACGGGCCTTGGAAGAGGGTAAGGAGGTGAGCAACCGGGTGCTTTGGTCCAGCCTATCCCCCGGGGAACGGCGGAAGGCCCTCGAGGGCTTCCGGGCCATCGCCGAGATGCAGGAAAGCACCGCAAACCGCTTCCAGCTGCGATGAAGGAGAGAGCTCTTGCCCTTTTCCTCTTGGCCCTTTTCCTTTTTCTCTTCCCCGTAAGCCTGGTCTTCCCTGCGCCCCTTGGGCCCCAGGGGCTTCCTCCCCTCTACCTCTACCTTTACGTCTCCTGGGGGCTGGTGGTCCTCTTGGCCTACCTCCTGTTCCGCCGCCCATGAACCCCCTTGTCCTCTTGCTGAGCCTTTTCCTGTACCTGGGCCTCCTTTTCCTGGTGGCTCTCCTGGGGGAAGGACGGTGGCGTTCCCTGGCCCAAAGCCCCTGGGCGTACACCCTTTCCCTGGCGGTCTACGCCACCGCCTGGACCTTCATGGGAAGCGTGGGCTGGGCGGCCACGGAGGGGGCCAGCTTCCTCCCCATCTACCTGGGGCCCACCCTGGTCCTCCTCCTGTGGCCGTTTCTCCAGGAAAGATTGCTTTCCCTGGCCCGCGCCCACCGCCTCACCTCCTGGGCCGATTTCCTTTACCTGCGCTTCGGCCACGGCCTCCTCGGCCCCCTGGCCGCCGGTTTTCTGGTGGTGGGCCTCCTTCCCTACCTGGCCCTGCAACTCAAGGCCATCGCCCAGGCCTTCCTCTTCCTAAGGGGCGAGGAGGAGCCCCTCACGGACATCGCCCTTCCCACCGCCTTGCTCCTGGCCCTCTTCGCGATCCTCTTCGGCACCCGCCGCCTGGATCCCTCGGAACGGCACCAGGGCCTGGTGCTGGCGGTGGCCTTTGAATCTTTGGTGAAGCTGCTGGCCCTCCTCCTCGTGGGAGGGGTGGTCCTGTGGCAGCTGGGAAGCCCCTTCCCCAAGCTCCAGAACCGCCCTGAGCTCCTCTCCCTCCTCCTCCCCCCGGAAGGCCTTGCCGGTTACCTGGAGTGGGCAAGCCTCGTCCTCCTCTCCGGCCTAGCCTTCCTCTTCCTGCCCCGGCAGTTCCACGTGAGCGTGGTGGAAAACACCGACCCTCAGCACCTTCGCCTGGCGGCCTGGGCCTTCCCCCTGTACCTTCTCCTCATCAACCTCCCCGTCCTGCCCCTGGCCCTCTTTGGCCGCCTTCTCCTGCCCGAGGGAAACCCGGATCTCTACGTGCTGGCCCTGCCCCTGGAGCTCGGGAACGGCCCCTTGGCCCTGCTTGCCTTTCTAGGGGGGGTTTCGGCAGCCACGGCCATGGTGGTGGTGGAAAGCCTGGCCCTTTCCATCCTCATCTCCAACCATCTCCTTTCCCCCCTCCTCCTCCGCTTCCGGGCTCTGGGAAGCCTCCTCCTTTGGCGGAGGATCTCCATTCTGACGGTGATGCTTCTGGCCTACCTCTACTTCCGCCTGGCGGGAGAAGCTTACGCCCTGGTGGCCATGGGCCTCATTTCCTTTGTGGCCGTGGCCCAGCTGGCCCCGGCGGGCCTCCTGGGGCTCTTCTGGAAGGGAGCCACCCCTCAAGGGGCCCTAGCCGGCTTGCTAGGAGGCATAGCCGTTTGGGCCTATACCCTATTTCTCCCGGCGCTGGCCCGCTCGGGGTGGCTCCCTCCCTTCTTTCTGGAAGGCCCCCACCCCCTCTTGCGGCCGGAGGGGCTCCTGGGAGTCCGGGGCCTGGACCCCGTGACCCACGGCTTTCTGGCAAGCCTCACCCTAAATCTGGCCCTCACCCTGGGGGTTTCCCTCTTCACCCGGCGGATGGCCCTGCAGGAGGAACGCACGGGGGAGGTGGAGGAGCTGGCCGCCCTTCTCCGACGGGTCTTGGGGCCGGAGGCGGAGGAAAGCTTCCGCCATCAGGCGCGGGCCCTGCCGGGCCGGGAAGCGGCGGGCCTTGCGGAAACCCTGTTGGCGGGCTCCGTGGGCCCCGCCACCGCCAAGCTCCTCCTCCTCTCCGTTACCCGGGCGGTTCCCCCAGAAGCCCTGCGGGAGGAGGTGGAGGAGGCGGCCCGGGAGTCCCGGGAACTTCGGGCTTACGCTCAGGCCCTCGAGGAGGCCCGGAGGGAGCTCGCCGAGGCCTACGAGCGCCTGAAGGCCCTGGACCAGGCCAAGGACGAGCTCTTGGCTGCGGTCTCCCACGAGCTCAAAACCCCGCTCACCGCCGTGCGGGCCCTGGCGGAGATCCTCGAGGCCAACCCCGACCTTTCCGAGGAGGAGCGTGGGCGCTTCGTGTCCCTTCTGGCCAAGGAAACCGTCCGGCTCTCCCGCCTGGTGGAGGAGATCCTGGCCTACACCCGGCTCCAGGCGGGCGTGCCCCTCGCCCGCAGTCCCACGGACCTCCGGGCCCTGGCCGTGGAAGCCCTGGCCCTGGTGGAGCCCTTGGCCCGGGAAAGGGGGATTACAATGGAGTCGCATCTGGCGGAGGTCCAAACCCTCACGGACCGGGACCGGGTACTCCAGGTGCTTTTGAACCTCCTCCACAATGCCCTGCGCCACGCCCGAAGCCGGGTACGCCTGGAGCTTCTTGCCAATAAGGAAGTCCTCTTCCGCGTATCCGACGACGGCCCTGGGGTACCTCCCCAGGCCAGAACCCTGGTGTTTGAGCCCTTCCAGAGCTTCTCCGGAGGCACGGGCCTAGGCCTTTTCCTGGCCCGGAGGCTGGTGGAAAGCCTGGGAGGACGGATCTGGTTGGAGGAGGGGGAAGGGGCCACCTTCGCCTTCACCCTCCCCTTGGAGGTGGAGCATGAGGATTCTGGTGGTGGACGATGAGGAAAGCATCCTGGTGCCCTTGGAGTTCCTCCTGAAGAAGGCCGGGCACCAGGTGGTCCTGGCCCGCACAGGGGAAGAGGCCCTCGAGGCCCTGTCCCGAGGAACCTTTGACCTCATGGTGCTGGACCTCATGCTTCCGGGCATGGATGGCTTTGCCGTATTGGAGCGGGCTAAGGCCCTATCCCAAAGGCCCAAGGTCCTGGTCCTCACCGCCCGGGGGCGGGAGGCGGACCGGGCCAAGGCCCTGGCCCTGGGGGCCGAGGCCTTCATGGCCAAGCCCTTTGGCATCCAAGACCTCCTTTCCCAGGTGGAGGAGCTGGCAGGGGGAAGATGAGGGAGGTCTTGCGCTTTCTGGGAGCCCTTCTACTGGGCCTTCTCCTGGTAGGAGGAACCGTGGGGCTGGGCCTCTTCCTCCTGGTCCAAGGGGAGGAGGGCCTGGGAAAGGAACTTCTCCGTCTGGCGAGGGAGAAGCTGCCCACCCTTCTCTTCGTGGGACTCCTCTTCACCTTGGTGCTGGCCGCCCTCCTCTACCCGGTCTTCCTGGGCTACCTGGCCGCCACCCGGGCCCTGGGCCAGGAAGCGGAAATCCTCCTGGCCAACCCCGGCCACCGCCTGCGCCTCCGGGGGCCCTTTGAGCTTAGGGCCTTGGCGGACCTCATCAACCGCTTGGCCCAGGAAAAGGAGACCTTGGAAAAGGAGGTGGCGGTGCGCATCGCCGAGGCCAAATCCCTCCTGGAGGAGGAAAGGAAGAAGCTTGCCGCCCTCATCGGCCACCTTCCCCACGGGGTGGTGCTGGCCAACCCCAAGGGCCAGGTCCTCCTCTACAACCAAGGAGCCCGGGAGCTCTTGGGCGAGGGCCTGGGGGTAGGCAAAAGCCTCTTCGGCCTCCTGGACCGGGGACTCATGGTCCACGCCCTGGAACTGCCGGAGGAGCGGTTTTTAACCCAGGGGCCCAAAGGGCCGCTTTGGCTCCAGGTGGTGCCCCTGGAGGGAGAGGAAGGGTTTTTGGTCATCCTGGAGGAAGCCCGGGAAAAGGGCGGGTGGGATGCCGCCCTCCTCCACCGCTTGAAGGACAAGCTGGCGGGGCTCAAGGCCCTGGCGGAGGCCCTGGACCAGGAAGCCAGGGGGACCCCCCTCGAGCCCCTCCTCAAGACCGCCAAGGCCACCGCCGAGGAGCTCGGCCAGCTGGTGGCCTCCTGGGAAGCCCCGGCCCAGGCGGCGGAGGTATTGGCGGAGGACCTGTTAACCCTCCTGGCCCAGGCCCTGGAACGGGAAACAGGGGTTTCCCCGGGGCTCTCCCTGGAGGAGCAAGCCAGGAACCTCCTGGTCCAGGCGGACACCTACGCCTTGGCTTTAGGCCTGGCCGCCGCCTTAAGGGACGAGGAGGAAGCCTTCCTGGAGGGGAGGCGGGAGGGCCGCCTGCTCCACCTCACCCTCACCCTGCCCAGGCCTCCTATAAGCCCAGAAGACGCCCACCCCGACCTTCCCCCTCTTCTCAAGGAGGCGGTGGAAAGGTCCGGCGGGAGCGGCTGGTGGGCGGGATCCCACCTTCACCTCCTCCTCCCCGCCCGGGAAGCCCCTCGGCTTCCCGCCAAGGCAGGCCCTCCCCCCCGGGCCGAGGTCTTCGACCTCTCCCTGCTCCACGCCCCCGAGGAGCTGGAAGAAGCTCCCCTGGAAGGCCTCCTGTACACTGCCTTCGACCTGGAAACCACGGGCCTGGATCCGGAAAAGGACGCCATCATCGCCCTAGGGGCGGTCCACATCCTGGGGAAAACCGTGCTTCGCCACGAAGTCTTCGAGGCCCTGGTCAACCCTGGGCGCCCCATCCCCAAGGCCTCCACCGAGATCCACGGCCTCACCTGGGAGATGCTGAAGGAAAAGCCCAAGCTGGAGGAGGTACTCCCCAGGTTTCGCCTGTTCCTGGAGGACACGGTGCTCCTGGCCCACAACGGAGCCTTTGACATGGCCTTCCTCAGGCGGGTGGGGATTGACCAGCCCCCTTTGGTGGACACCCTGCTCCTTTCCTACCTGCTCTTCCCCGACCTCCAGGACCACCGCCTGGAAACCCTGGCGGAGCGCTTCGGCGTGCCCGTGATCGGCCGGCACACCGCCTTGGGGGATGCCCTCATGACCGCGGAGATCTTTGCGAGCATGGTCCCCCTCCTAAAGGCCAAGGGCTATCGCACCCTGGGGGAGGTGCTCAGGGCCTCGGCCAGGTTGCCCCTGGCCCGGCTCAAGTACTGACCGCCAAGCCCCCTAGCCCAGGCGGAGGGCCTTGTGGCCTATGTCCTTCCGGTACTGGGCCCCGGGGAAGCCCACCTGGGGGATGAAGCCGTAGGCCCGGGAAAGGGCCTCCTCCAGGGTTTTTCCTAGCCCCACTATGTTCAGAACCCGCCCCCCGGCGCTCACCAGGCTGTTCCCCTCCCACCGGGTGCCGGCGTGGAAGACCAGAACCCCTTCCGGCGGCTCTGGGACACGGAGGGGGATTCCCTTCCGCGGGCTTTCCGGATAACCGGGGGCCGCCAGAACCACGCAGGCGGAGGCTCCCTCCCGCCAGAAGAGCTCCGTTCCCCTAAGCCGCCCCTCCGCCACCCTCAGGGCCAAGTCCACCAGGTCATTCTGCAAAAGGGGCAAAAGGGCCTGGGCCTCGGGGTCGCCAAAGCGAGCGTTGAACTCCAGCACCTTGGGACCCTCCCGGGTGAGCATCAAACCGGCATAGACCACCCCCCGGTAGACCACCCCTTCCGCCCTCAGGCCTTGGATCAAGGGTTTCAGGATCTCCTCCTCCACCCGCCTCAGGGTGGCGGCCTCCATGGGGTAAGGGGCCACCGCCCCCATGCCCCCGGTCATGGGCCCTTGGTCCCCATCCAACAGGCGCTTGTGGTCCTGGGAGGGCAGGAGGGGCAGGACGGTTTCGCCATCGGTCAGGGCCAGCACCGTGGCCTCATCCCCCTCCAGGTACTCCTCCACCACCACCTCCCCCCCCTCGGGGCCGGAGAGCAGGTTGAGGATGGCCTGCTTGGCGGTGTGCAGGTCAAAGGCCACGGTCACCCCCTTGCCCGCGGCCAGGCCGGAGTCCTTGATGACGATGGGTACACCCACGCTTTCCACGTACTCCAGGGCCAGGAGGGCATCCTGGAACACGCGGTACCGGGCCGTGGGAATCCCGTAGCGCTCCATGAGCCTCTTGGCAAAGGCCTTGGAACCCTCAATCATGGCGGCCTTCTGGGTGGGGCCAAAAATGAGAAGGCCCCGCTTCTGGAAAGCGTCCGCGATGCCCTCCACCAAGGGGGCCTCAGGACCCACCAGGGTGAGGTCTATCCCCTCGGCCAAAGCCCAATCCGCCAGGACCTCCACGTCCCCATTCCAGGGAACCAGCTCCGCCAAAGCCGCCATCCCGGCGTTGCCGGGGGCGGCGTAGAGCCGGTCCACCAGGGGGCTTTGCGCCGCCTTCCAAAGGAGGGCGTGCTCCCGCCCTCCGGAACCCACCACCAGCACCTTCATAGGGGAGATTCTACCCGCCTCAAGGCCTCCTCGGCCCTCAGGCGGACCTCTTCAGGGAGTTCCGCAAGCTCCCGGCGCAGGGCGGGATGGTCCTCCACCAGGAGGTGGGCGGCGAGGAAGGCCCCCCGGCCCCAGTCCCCCCCTTGGCCCATAAGGGCGGCCGGGACCAGGCCCCCCAGGCCCCAGGCGGAAAGCAGGGCCACAACCCGGAGATAGAGGGGCTTTTCCCGGGGGGAAAGCCCCTGGAAGCGGGGCCAAGCCTCCCCAAGAAGGGCCTTGAGGCCATCCCCTGGGGGGAAGGCGAGCCCGGAAAGGACCAGGCGCACCGCCTTGGGATAAAGGCGGTGCTCCAGGAAAAGCACCCGCCTTTCCAGGGTTTCCGGGGTATCCCCAGGCAGGACGGGCACCCGCCCCTGGAGGACGATGGGCCCCGTGTCCATGCCCTGGTCCACGAAGTGCACCGTGGAGCCCGTTTCCCTTTCCCCCGCCTCCAAGACCCTCCGGTGCACGTGGAGCCCCGGGTAGTCCGGGAGGAGGGAGGGGTGGATGTTCAAAAGACGCCCGTACCAGGGTTCCACAAAACCCGGAGAGAGGAGACGCATGAAGCCAGCCAGGAGCACCAGGTCCACATTCCTGGCCCGCAACAGGTCCAGGGCCTCCCTTTCAAACGCCTTCCTCCCCCGCCAGGGGATGGCCAACGCCTCCACCCCCCGCCTCGAGGCCCGCTTCAAAGCGTAGGCCTCCGGGTTGTCGGAGAGGACCAACACCACCTCCCCCCAGGGGTTTTGGGGGGGAAAAGCCTCCAGGAGGGCTTCTAGATTGGTGCCCCGGCCCGAGGCCATCACCGCCATCCGCGCGGGGCGGCCCAAGGGAAACGGGCTCAGCATAAGCCTATCCCAGAACCTCCGGGTGGTGCTTCTGCCAGTAGCGCAAAAGGCCCTGCAGGTTCATGTAGGGGGGATCGGCGAGCTCGTAGAGGCGCATTCCCTCCTCCTCCACCCCGGCTCGCCTCAGACCCTCCCGCCAGTAGGCCTCAAAGCGCTTGGTCATCTCCTCCAGGGGAAGCCCCTCCTTGAGCCGGTGCAGGACCCAGCCCGCCCACTCCTCCAGGACCCCCCGCAGGGCCAGGAGGTGGGCCTCCACATCCCGGTACGGGCCGAAGTGGGTGAGGTAGAGGACCTCGGGCCTTAGGGTCAGGATGCGATCCAGGGAAGCGGACCAACTTTCCAGGTGGATGTCGGGGGGTGGGGTGGGAGGGAGGACCGGCCCGGGGGCGATGCGCACCCCGGCGATGTCCCCAGCGAAAAGCGCCCCCTCCACCAGGTAGGCGTGGTGGTGGGAGGCGTGGCCCAGGGTTTCCAGGGCCTGGACCCTAAGCCCCCCGAGGTCCACCACCTCCCCGTCCTCCAGGACCCGCACCCGCTCCTGGGGGATCCCCTTGAGCTCCCCCCAGAGGGGTTTCAGCATCGCCCCGTAGATGCGCTCCGCGGAGGCCAGAAGCCTCGAGGGGTCCACCAGGTGCGGGGCCCCCCGGGGATGCACGTACACCGTGGCCCCAAGCTCGGCCAACCGCCAAGCGGCCCCGGCGTGGTCCAGGTGGATGTGGGTCACGAAGACATGGCGGACCTCCTTCGGGTCCACTCCCTCCTGCTTTAAGGCCGCCTCGAGGCGGGCATAGGTGCTCTCCGGCCCCGTTTCGATCAGAACCGGCCCCTCCCCGGAGTCCAGGAGGAAGCTGGCAATCACCCTTTCCACTCCCTGGAAGCGGAGGTCCAAGACCCTCACCATGGGCGCTCCTCCTTAGGGCCGATGCGGGTGTGCAGGGTGCCGATGCCCTCCACCGCCACCTCGATCCGGTCCCCCGGGCTTAGGGCCCCCACCCCCTCGGGGGTGCCGGTGAGGACCACATCCAGGGGCTCGAGGGTCATGAAGCTGGAGATGTAGGAGAGGATCTCGGCCACGCTGAAGATCATGGCGGAGGTGTGCCCCTCCTGGCGGAGCTGGTCGTTCACGTAGGTGCGCACCCAGGTGTTCTGCGGGTCCAGATCGGTTTCAATCCAGGGGCCTAAGGGCAAGAACTTGTCCGCGCTCTTGGCCCGCACCCACTGGAGGTCCTGCCTCTGCGCATCCCGGGCGGTGATGTCCACGGCGATGGTGTACCCCAGCACGTGGTCCAGGGCTTTTTCCGGGGATACATTCCGCATGCGGTCGCCGATGACCACCGCCAGCTCCCCCTCATAGTGAAGCTCCTGGGTGAAGAAGGGGTAGGGCACCGCATCCCCCGTGTTCCAGGGATCCCGCGGGTTTCCGGGGTGGGCCAGGGTGTTGGGGGCCTTCAGGAACAGGCCCGGCTCCTTGGGCAGGTCCTGGCCGAAATCGTGCCCCATCTCCCGGATGTGTTCCCGGTAGTTTCTTCCCACGCACACGATCTTGCTGGGCGTGGCCGGGGCCAGAAGGCGCACCGAGGCCAGGTCGTAGCGCCTCCCCGTGGGGTTTCCCCCTGGACCATCCGTTTCCAGAACCAGCTCCCCTTCCAGTATCCCCCAACGGCCTTCGTTAAAACGTAAGAGCTTCATGCCCTAACGCTACCATCTTCCCGAAAGGATTTGCAGACCCCTTAGGGCCACCACCAAGGCCACCAGCAAGGCCGCGAGCCGCCCCTCCGCAGGGGCCAGGAGCAAAAGCGCCAGGTAGCCGAAGATGGCCCCGAAGGGTATGGGATAAATACCCTTACGCCGCCCCCTCCAGTAAAGGAGGTGGTAGACCCCCGCCACCCCCAGGCCCAAAAAAGCCGCCCCCAGGGTTTCCCCGGGAAGCCAGGCCAGGAAGTAGCCCAGGGAGGGGGCAATCCCACCCCCACCCCGGAAGCGAAAGAAAAGGGGCCAGTTGTGCCCCGCCACCACCGCCCCCGCGGCCCACACCCGCCACTCCGGGGGAACAAGGAGAAGGGTCAAGGCTCCCTTGCCCAGGTCCCACAGCACCACCCCGAGGGCAGCCCAGGGACCCTTCTGACGGAAAACCCCCGAGCCCCCCGGGAGGTCCCTGGCCCGCACCTCGGGAAAGAAGAGGAGCCCCCCCACCAGGGAACCCAGGAAGTACGCCAGAAGCAGGTAGGCCATGCCCACATTCTTGCAAAAACCTCCTCCTTGCCCTATCCTGGTTATGGAAGTTTCCATGAAGCGCTTCCACCGGGAACAGGGAACCAGGCTATGAGCAAGAAGAAACCCACCATCCTCGAGGTGGCCGCCCGGGCCGGGGTCGGCCTGGGCACGGTGAGCCGGGTGCTCAACAACCACAAGGCGGTGCGCCCGGAAACCCGGGCCCGGGTGCTGAAGGCCATGGAGGAACTGGGCTACACCCCGAACCCCCATGCCCGGCGCATCGCGGGAGGGAGAAGCTACACGGTCTCCGTCCTCCTTCCCTTTGTGGCCACGGAGTTCTACCGAAGGCTGGTGGAGGGCATCGAAGGCGTCCTCCTGGAAAAGCGCTACGACTTGGCCCTCTTCCCCATCCTCTCCCAGGCCCGGCTTAAGCGCTATCTGGAAAGCTCCACCCTCGCCTTCCTCACCGACGGCCTCATCCTCGCCTCCTACGACCTGAGCGAGCACTTTGAGGGAGGGCGTCTTCCCACCGACCGCCCCGTGGTGCTGGTGGACGCCAAGAACCCCCGGTACGACTCCGTCTTCCTGGACAACTTCCTGGGGGGCCACCTGGCCGGGGAGTACCTGGCCCGCTTTCCCGGGCCCATCTTCGCCGTGAAGGTGGAGGAGGAACCCGACCGGGCCTTCCACCACACGGTCTTCGCCGAGCGCCTGGCCGGCTTCCGGGAAGCCCTCAAGGCGGCAAGCCGCCCCTTCCCTGAGGAGCACCTCTACACCACCCGGCTCTCCCAGGAAGGGGGGAGGCTCGCCCTCCGGTACTTCCTGGAGAAGGCTTCCCCGCCCATCAACATCTTCGCCGGGGCCGACCAGGTGGCCCTGGGCGTCCTGGAGGAAGCGGAAAGGCTTGGGCTTACCGTGGGCAAGGAGGTACGGGTTCTGGGCTTTGACGGCCATCCCTTCACCGAGGAGGTGGGGCTTTCCACCATCGCCCAGCCGGTGGAGGCCATGGGTGCCCGGGCGGCGCAACTTCTCCTGGAGAGGATGGAAGGCTATGCGGGCCCTCCCCGGGCGGTGCGGTTCGAGCCCCTCCTTATAGAACGGGCCTCCACCCGCACCTCTCCTGCGGTTCCCTACCTGCCTTAGAATCTCCCCATGCGCCCGGAAGCCCTGGTCTACCCGTTGCGTTGGCTCATGCTTTTGCCCGTGGTGGGGATGCTCCTCGGGGCCCTCTACTTCGCCTGGCATGCCCTCGAGGAAACCCTCCTTGCGGTGCAAAAACCCTTGGACGAAGCCCTTCCCATCCTGGTGGGCGCCGTGGACCTGGCCCTTTTAAGCGCCGTTTTCCTCATCTTCAGCCTGGGCCTTTTTGAGCTTTTCATCCGCAAGCTGCAACTTCCCATGGAAAACGTCCTCACGGTGGAAAGCCTGGCAGACCTCAAGGGCAAGCTGGGCCAGGTGATCGTCATGATCCTGGTGGTGAAGTTCTTTGAGAAGGCCTCGGCCTTCAAGCCCCAGACCTCCTTGGACTTCCTCCTTTTCGCCGGGGGCGTGGCCCTTCTGGCCTCCGCCCTTTGGCTGGCCAAGGCCAAAGACTGAGGGACTTGCTGGTCTACCTGGACCAAAACCACGCCAGCCGCATGGCCAAGCACCTCCTGGGCCAGCGGGGGCATGAGGTGTTTGGGGAGCTCTACGGGGCCCTCCGGGGTAAGGCCCTGGCCCCTCCAAGCCCCTTCCACGTGCTGGAGACCCTGTACCCCGTACGAGGCCCCCAGGAAAAGGCGGGCTACCTCCTACCCGCCTTGCAAGGCCTCTTCTCCGAGCTTTCCCAAGGGTACTGGGTGCGCCCCTGGCAGGAGGTGGCCGTGCGCCAGGAGCGGGGGCTTTACCGGGAGGACTTCCTCTGGAGGGGAGGAAGCTGGGACACCCCCGCGGACCTCTCCCCTTTCCAGGGGCTGCCCGAGACCCTGCGGGGCCTGCCCTATCGGGAGGCCCTCGAGGGTGCCCTTAAGGCGATCAAGGCGCGCACCGGCCTCAAGGAGGTGCCCTTCGTGCGCCTCTTGGCCGAGCTCTTCGCCCGCATGGCCTCGGACTTAAACCGCAAACCCCGCCCTTCCGACCTTTTGGATGCGGTCATGGCCGCCACCGTCTACCCCTACGTGGACCTCCTCCTCACCGACCGCTACCTGCGGGGCCTTTTGCCGGGGAAAAGCGTGGGGGGAAGGCGAAGGGAAGTCATGGCCCTAGTCCAAAGGTTCCGGGAAGGGGTAGACTCCTCCTCGTGAAGGGCATCCGGGACCCCAAGCTCTGGCCCATCGCGGAAAAGGTGGAGGCGGGCGAACGCCTCACCTTTGCGGAAGGGCTCATTCTCTACCAAACCCAGGACCTCCCAGGCCTCATGCGCCTGGCCAACCGGGTGCGGGAAAGGAAGCACGGGCACAAGACCTACTTCGTCCACTCCATCCGCGTTTCCCAGACCAACATCTGCTACGTGGGTTGCACCTTCTGCGCCTTCCAACGAAAGTTCGGCGAGGAAGGGGCCTGGGACTGGGAGGTGGAGGAGGTGGTGGCCTGGGTGCGGGAGCGCTACCAGCCCGGCCTCACGGAGATCCACATGACCGCGGGCCACCACCCCAAGAGGCCCTTTGCCTACTACCTGGACCTGGTGCGGACCCTAAAAGCGAGCTTCCCCGGGGTGCAGGTCAAGGCCTGGACCGCGGCGGAGATCCACCACTTCTCCAAGATCGCCCGCCTGCCCTACAAGGAGGTGCTCCAGGCCCTCAAGGAGGCGGGCCTGGACGCCATGCCGGGGGGCGGGGCGGAGATCTTCGCCGAAAGGGTGCGGCGGCAGATCGCCCGGGCCAAGGTTTCCGCGGAGGGCTGGCTGGAAATCCACCGCACCGCCCACGAGCTGGGGATCCCCACCAACGCCACCATGCTCTACGGCCACATCGAGACCCTCGAGGAGCGCCTGGACCACATGGACCGCCTCCGCCAGCTCCAGGACGAAACCGGCGGCTTCATGAGCTTCATCCCCTTGGCCTTCCAGCCGGACGGCAACCTGCTGGCCAGGAAACTCGGGAAACGCGAGTTCACCACCGGACTGGACGACCTCCGCAACCTGGCCGTGGCCCGGCTTTACCTGGACAATATCCCCCACATCAAAGGGTACTGGGCCACCCTCACCCCCGAGCTGGCCCAGGTCTCCCTGGACTGGGGGGTGACGGACATCGACGGCACCCTCATCGAGGAGCGCATCGTCCACATGGCGGGAAGCCCTACCCCCAAGGGGCTATCCAAGAGGGAGCTTGCGGAGATCATCCGCAAAGCGGGGCGGATCCCCGTGGAGCGGGACGCCCTTTACCGGGAGATCCGGGTCTGGAACAGCGTGGCGGCTCCTCTGGCCGAGGGAGGTACCCAAGGAGCCTGATGATCTACTCCTTAGGGGTTCCCCTCTACGCCAACACCGCTCCCCTTTACCATTTCCTGGAGGCCAACGGCTGGGCCCTCCGGTACGGGGTCCCCTCGGAGCTCAACCGCATGGTCCTTTCGGGAGAGGTGGGGCTTTCCCTGGTTTCCAGTTACTTCTACCTGGAACACCAGGAGGAGCTCGGGCTGCTTCCCGACTTCTCCGTGGCCGTGCTGGGGCGGGTGTACTCCGTCAACCTGTTCCATAAAGGAGGGCTTGCAGACCTAAGCCGGATCGCCCTCACCACGGAGAGCGCCACCAGCGTGGAGCTCCTGAAGCTCCTCTTAAGGGAACGGGAGGTCTTCCCCCGGTACGAGAACCGGGAAGGAGGGCTTGAGCTCCTTGACGAATACGACGGGGTCCTGCTGATCGGCGACAGGGCTATAAGGGCCTACGCCAGCCTCCTAGACCACCTCCCCGAAACCCCCCACGCCCTCCCCACCCGCTTCGGGGAGGTGGCGGTGGTGGACCTCTCCATGCTCTGGTTTGAACGCACCAGGCTCCCCTTCGTCTTCGCCGTCTGGGCCTACCGCAAGGAAACCCCTCCCCCCTTGGAGCTGGTGCGGGCCTTAAGGAGGGCCCGGCGCCGGGGGCTGGCCCGGCTGGGAGAGGTGGCGGAGGCCGAGGCCCGGAGGCTGGGCATCCACCCCGCCCTGATGGAGCACTACCTCTGGAACTTCCGGTATCACCTGGAAGAACCGGACCGCTTGGGCCTCCAAGCCTTCGCCGAAGCCCTGGGCCTCACCTTCTCCCCCAGCTACTACCCGGGATAATGCTTGACAGCTTATAGCGCTATGGATACTATACCCTTGGGCCTCGAGCCCAGGGAGGTTGGGAAATGCGTTGGAACCTAGACCCCACCCACACCAGCATCGAGTTCGCCGTGCGCCACATGATGATCGCCACGGTGAAAGGCACCCTGAACCTCAAAGAGGGCTTTGTGGAAACCGACGAGGCAGGAAGGCCCCTCCGGGTGGAGGCACGCCTGGACGCCAGGAGCATCCACACCGGCGTGCCGGACCGGGACAGCCACCTCCGCTCCCCTGACTTCCTGGATGCGGAAAACTTCCCGGAAATCCTCTTTAAAAGTGAGCGGATCACCCCCTTGGGGGAGGGACGGTACCAGGTGGAGGGCCAGCTCACCATCCGGGGCGTCACCCAGCCCCTTGCCTTTGAGGTGGAAACCCATGGCCCCGCCAAGGACCCCTGGGGCAACGAGCGCGTGGCCGCCCACTTCGAGGGCAAGCTGAACCGCAAGGACTTCGGCCTCACCTGGAACGTGCCTCTGGAGCTGGGCGGGGTCTTGGTGGGCGAGGAGGTGCGCTTCAGCGTGGACACCGAGGCGGTGAAGGTCCAGGAGGCGGTGGCCCAGTAATGGCTTTCCCCAGGCGGCTTTCCTCCCTGACCCTAAGGGTGCGGGACCTGGAGGCCGCCTTGGCCTTTTACCGGGACCTTCTGGGCCTAAAGGTGGAGGCGGACCCACCCCGCTACCAACTATTCCCTGAGGGGAAGGGGTTCCATCTGGAGATCCTCCACGACCCCCAGGCCCTCCCAAGACCCTACCCCTCGGTGGGTCTCTACCATTTCGCCCTCCTCCTCCCCGACCGGAAGGCCCTGGCGCAGGTGGCCCGGAAGCTCCTAAGCGCCCCGGTCCACTTTGAGGGCGCGGCGGACCACGGCGTATCCGAGGCCCTGTACTTCCGCGATCCTGAGGGGAATGGCCTCGAGCTCTACCGGGACCGGCCTGAGGGGGAGTGGCCCAAAGGACCCTTGATGTTCACCGCTCCCTTGAACCTGGAAAGGCTTCTTTCCGAGGCTCCAAACCCCAGCCCCCTTCCCCCTGAGACCCTCCTCGGCCACCTGCACCTCCACGTGGAAAGCCTCGAGGAAGCCGAGGCCTTCTTTGCGGGCGAGCTGGGCATGGAGGTCACCCTGCGCACCTACCCCGGGGCCCTCTTCTTCGCCTGGGATGGCTACCACCACCACGTGGGAGCCAACATCTGGGCAGGAAGGCGGAAAGCCCCCCCAGGGTCCACTGGGCTTCTGGGCTACACCCTTCTGGATTCCTGGGGCCGGGAGATGGCCCTCAGGGATCCCACAGGGGCAGAGGTTCGCCTTTCAGCTCCAAGGACCAAGGCCCCTACGCCCTCTTGACAGGGGTTTTCCTCCTAACTAAGCTTAGGGGCAATATGCGGACCCATGGGCGCTACTTCGGCTTTTATCCTCCCGCCGGGGGCGCCCTGCGGTCCGCATAGGGTTTTTCCGCAAAAGGGCGCCCCCAAAAGGGGGCGCCCAAGGCTTTTAGGAGGCCAAGATGCTGATCGTGATGAAGCGGGGACACACGGAAGCGGAGCTGGAAGAGGTTATCCAGGAGATCGAGAAGGTGGGGTACCGGCCCCATGTTTCCCGAGGGGTGGAGACCACCCTGGTGGGGGCCATCGGCAAGGGCCCTACCCCCGAGCTGATGGAGCACTTCCGGGCGCTGCGGGGCGTGGCGGAGGTCATCCCCATCTCCAAGCCGTGGAAGCTGGCAAGCCTCGAGGTCCAGCCCTTCCCCACCGTCTTGGAGTTCCCCACGGGCAAGACGGGGGACGGGCACGTGCTGGTGGCGGCGGGCCCCTGCGGGGTGGAGTCCCGGGAACAGACCCTCAAAGCCGCCCGCTACGTGAAGGCCCACGGGGCCGCCATGCTCCGGGGCGGGGCCTTCAAGCCCAGGACCAGCCCCTACGCCTTCCAGGGCCTGGGGGTGGAGGGCCTCAAGATCCTGGCCGAGGCCAGGAAGGAAACGGGCCTCCCTGTGGTCACCGAGGTCCTTTCCCCCGAGCAGGTGGAGCTGGTGGCCGAGTACGCCGACGCCCTGCAGATCGGAGCCCGCAACGCCCAAAACTTCCCCCTCCTCCAGGCGGTGGGTGAGTCGGGAAAGCCCGTCCTCCTCAAGCGGGGCATGAGCATGACCCTGGAGGAGTTCCTCATGAGCGCCGAGTACATCCTCTCCCGGGGCAACATGCGGGTGATCCTGGTGGAGCGGGGGATCCGCACCTTTGAAAAGGCCACCCGCTTCACCCTGGACGTCTCCGCCGTGCCCGTGCTCAAAAGCTGGACCCACCTCCCGGTCTGGGTGGATCCCTCCCACCCCGCAGGCCGGCGGGAATGGGTCATCCCCCTGGCCCTGGCGGGGTTGGCTGCCGGGGCGGATGGCCTCATCGTGGAAACCCACCCCGAGCCGGAAAAGGCCCTCTCCGACGCCGCCCAGCAGCTCCACGAGCACGAGTTTGCTGACCTCATGGAAAGGGTCCGGCGCCTGGTGGAGGCCTTGGGCAAGACCCTGTCCGCCCCGGCCCAGGGGGCATTCCCGCCGCATCGGGGATGAGGCCGCTTTTCGGCAAGGTGGGCATCTTCGGTGTGGGGCTTTTGGGGGGGAGCGTGGCCCTGGGGCTGAAGGAGCGCTTCCTGGCCGAGGAGGTCCACGCCTACGACCAGGACCCTGAGGCCCTGGAAAAGGCCCTTTTCCTGGGGGTAGCGGACCGGGTGCACCCCACCCTGGGGCCTTGGGTGGGGGAGCTCCAGCTGGGGATCCTGGCCGCCCCCGTGGGGGCCCTGGTGGAGCTGGGGAAGGCCCTAGCCCCCTTGGCAAACCCCGAAAGCCTCTGGACCGATGTGGGGAGCGTGAAGGGCAGGGTGGTGGCGGCCCTCGAGGCCACCCTCCCCCACTTCCTTGGGGGCCACCCCATGGCGGGAAGCGAGCGGGCCGGGGTGGAAAACGCCCACGCTGGCCTGTTGCAAAACGCCATCTGGGTCCTGACGCCCACGGAAAGGACCAGCCCCAAGGCCCAGGAGGGGATTAGAAGGCTGGTGGAGGCCTTGGGAGGCTATCCTTTGGAGATATCCCCGGAACTCCACGACCAGCTGGTGGCCCGCATCTCCCACCTGCCCTACCTCTTGGCGGTGGCCCTGAACCGCCTGGTGGCGCGAAGCCCCCACCGGGACCTCCTGATGTTCTTGGCGGCCGGGGGGTTCCGCGACCTCACCCGGGTGGCCTCGGGGTCTCCCAGGATGAGCCGGGACATGGTGGTGGAGAACAAGGAGGCCCTGAAGGAGGCCATAGAGGAGCTCCGGGCGGTGCTCTTGGAGCTGGAAGACCTTCTGGAGGAGCCGGAAGCGCTTCTCCAGGCGGCCGAGGCCGCCAAGCGCACCCGGGATAGCCTTCCCATCGTGCGCCGAAGCCTTCTTCCCGAGATGCACGACCTGGTGGTCCAGGTGCCGGACCGCCCCGGGGAGATCGCCCGCATCGCCACCGCCTTGGGGGAGGCGGGGGTCAACATCAAGGACATCGAGGTCCTCACCATCCGGGAGGAAGCCGGGGCCATCCGCCTGGGCTTCGCCAGCCGGGAGGAGCGGGAAAGGGCCCGGGAGGTGCTTGCCCAGGCAGGGTACCGCCTGCCCTAAAGACTCCGCTCCACCCGGTCCTTGCCTCTTTCCTTGGCCAGGTAGAGGGCCCGGTCCGCTCTTTGGAACAGATCCTTCAGGTCTCCTTCGTACACCGCCACCCCAAGGCTTCCCGTGATCCCTAGGCCTTTGAGGCCCTGCCGGATCCTCTCCGCCACCTGCATGGCCTCCTCCCCCTGGGTCCTGGGAAGGAGGAGGGCGAACTCCTCCCCGCCCCAGCGGCCCACCAGGTCCCCTTGCCGCACGTGGGCCACCAGGTACTGGGCCACCTCCTTCAGGAGCTGGTCCCCCTCATGGTGGCCCTGGGTATCGTTCACCTTTTTAAAGTCATCCAGGTCCAAGAGCACCAAGCTGAACGGCTTCTCACCCCGTTCCACCCGGGCCGCCTCCCGCTCTAAGGCCATCTCCAGGGCCCTCCGGTTGGGAAGGCCGGTGAGGGGACAGGTGAGGGCCTGCTCCCGCCAGAAGCGCATTTGGCCGTGGAGCTCCCGGAAACGGGCGAGAAGAAAGGTGAGGCTAAAGAGGATGAGCTGGCTTACCGCAAAATGGGGCCAACCCTCCAGGTTCCGGTCCCAGACCAGGGGCGCGAGGACCAAAACCCCACCCCAGAAGGCCCCCAAAAGATACCCCAAGGACCAAGGAGGATAGGCAAACCCAGCCAGCAGGTACAGGGCCGGGACGAAGAACCCAGCCAGGGGCCAGTTCTCCCCCACCCGCCACATCTCAAAAAGCAAGTAGGCCCCCAAGGGGTGGAGGAGAAGGCGAGGCGCCACCTTAGGGCCCCGGCTCATGGCCCAAAGGGCCCAGAGGACCAGCAAAAGGTAGACAAGGACCTCCAGGCTCTGGGGCGGGAAGCGCCCCACCTGCAGCCAAAGGCCCAGGGCCATCCCCGCCCAGCTGGCGAAGTAGAGGACCCGGCCCCGGCCATCCATGCCTCCAGGGTAGACGGGTTCCTGTTAAAACCCCGTGAAAAAAAACCGCGCTAGGGCAGGACCTTTCCCGGATTCAGGAGCCCTTGGGGATCCAAGGTGGCCTTGACCGTGCGGAAGGCCTCGAGGGTGGCCTCGTCCACCGCCTCCCTCATGAACTCCCGCTTCATGAGGCCGATCCCGTGCTCCCCCGAGAGCACCCCCCCGTGGCGCAGGGCCACCCGGGCGATCTCATGGGCCAGCTCCCAAACCTTCTCCTCGGGCTCGCGCCCAGGGTCAAAGAGGATGTTGGGGTGCAGGTTGCCATCCCCGATGTGGCCGAACTGGGCCACGATGAGGCCGTAGGCCTCCCCCAAGGCCTGGATCTCCCGCACCACCTGGGGCAAGGCGGAGCGGGGCACGGCGATGTCCTCGTTCACCCGCTTGGGGCGGATGCGGCCCAGGGCGGGGCTCACCGCCCGCCGGGCCCGCCAAAGGGCCTCTGCCTCCTTCTCGTTCCGGGCCCTTTGCACCCTAGCTCCAAGGCTGGCCGCGGTTTCCTCCACCAGGGAAAGCTCCTCCTGGACCACCTCGAGGTCGTCCCCATCGGTCTCCGCCAGGAGAAGGGCGTGCCCCCGGGGAAGACCCATGCCCAGATAGTCCTCCACGGCGTTCACGCAGGTGGGGTCCAGAAACTCCAGCCGGGCGGGCACCGCCCCCCGGGCGATAGCCTGGGAAACCGCCTGGGCCAGGGCACCCACCTCGGGGAAGGCCGCCATCAAGGTGGCCCGGTACCGGGGCAGGGGAAGGAGGCGCACCCTGGCCCCGGTGAGGAGGCCCAGGGTTCCTTCCGAACCGACGAGGAGGCCGGGCAGGTCGTAGGCCTGGCGACCCAGGCGGTGCACCTCCCCAAAGGCGTCCACGAACTCCAGCTCCAGGACGTAATCCCCCGTGACCCCGTACTTGAAGCAAAGGGGCCCCCCGGCGTTTTCCCCCAGGTTCCCCCCCAGGGTGCTGGTGCGCCAGGAAGCGGGGTCTGGGGGGTAGAAAAGCCCGTAGGGTCTGGCCTCCTCGGAGATCCTGGCCGTGGTCACCCCGGGCTCGACCCAGGCGGTGCGGCCCCTGGTATCCAGCTCCAGCCGGGTCATGCGGGTGAAGGCCACCACCAAAGCCCCTTCCTCCGGAACCGCCCCTCCCGAGAGGCCGCTTCCCGCCCCTCGAGGCACCAGGGGGAGGCCGAAGCGCCGGGCCAGGCGCACCAGGGCCTGCACCTCCTCCCGGCTTTCGGGCAGGACCACCGCCAAGGGCTCCGGCCCCACCAAAATGGCGTCATAGCGGTAAACCCCTTTTTCCGAACGGGAAAGCAGCACTCTGGGCCCAAATAGGGTCCTGAGCTCGGAGCGGACTGCCTCGGCCAGGGAGGGTATCTTCCGGACCCCCATGCCCTAAGGCTACCAGGCAGGGTCGCAGGAGGGAGAGGAGTCCGGGCGGACCCAGTTGGCCGCCCGCACGAAGGGCCCCGCCAGACCCCCGGTATACCCCCTGAGCCAAAGCCTCCGGTCGGGCAGGGGCTCCACGATAACCCCCTGGGGCCTCAGGGAAAGGCTTCCAGGCGAGGTAAGGGATACCGCCAGCACCTCTCCCTCGGGGGTCACCTCCAACCAGCCCTTTACCCGTCCCGCATGGATGGGGCCAGAGAGGGCATACCGCTCCTCGAGGCGGGCCTGGTCCGGGGTCAATCCCTCAGGAATCCAGAAAAACTCCACCTTGTCCAGCCTTCCCTCCAGGTCAAAGGCGAAGTCCACCCGGGTGTTGCCGGCGGTGCAGTAGGTTTCTTGCGTCCTCAAGCCCGTGATCCGGTGGCCTGGGTAGACCACCTCCAGGGTCAGGGTACAGGCGGAAAGGAAAAGGGACACCAGCACAAGGCCCCGCATACCCTTATGCTCCCTCGCCCCCTCAGAAAGGGGCTTTGTCCCCGCTAAAGGCCCCTTTAGACTTGGAGGCATGGCCTACTGGCTCTTGAAATCCGAACCCGAGGTGTACAGCATCCTGGACCTCAAACGGGAGGGAAGGGCCATCTGGGACGGGGTGCGCAACTACCAGGCCCGGAACTACCTGATGCAAATGCAGGTGGGGGATCTTTGCTTCTTCTATCACTCGGGCGCTAACCCGCCGGGCATCGCCGGGCTTTGCCGGGTGGCGCGCACCCTTCTCCCCGACCCCACCCAGTTCGACCCGGAAAGCCCCTACTTCGACCCCAAGGCCACCCGGGAAAAGCCCCGGTGGTACACGGTGGAGGTGGAGTTCCTGGAGGCTTGGCCCCTGGTGCCCCTCGCCGAGCTCAAGGCCTGCTTCCCCAAAGACCACCCCCTGGTGAGGAGGGGGAACCGGCTTTCCGTGATGCCGGTTCCCCCGGAGGTGGCCGGGAGGCTTATTGCGCGGAAAGGGTGCCGATGATCTTGAAGAGGGGCAGGAACATCCCCGCCACGATCATGCCCACGATCACCCCCAGGAAGATGATCATGAGGGGCTCAATGGCCGCGGTGAGGCTGGCCACCGCCTCGTCCACCTCCCGCTCGTAGAAGTCGGCGATCTTGGAGAGGAGGGTGTCCAGGGCTCCCGTCTCCTCCCCAATGGCCACCATGGAGCTCACCATGGGGGGGAAGACGAAGGGATGCTGGGCTAGGGTGAGGTTTAAAGGCTCCCCTTGCTGGACCCTGAGCTTGGCCGTGTCCACGATCCCCTCCACCACGCTGTTGCCCGCGGTGCCCTTGGTGATGTCCAAGGACTCCACGATGTTCACCCCGCTCTGGAGCAAAAGGGCCAGGGTGCGGGAGAAGCGGGCCACGGCGGTCTTGCGGTTCAGGTTGCCGAAGACGGGCATGCGGAGCTTGATGCGGTCGATGATCTTCCTTCCCTGAGGGGTGCCGTAGTACCAGCGGTAGGCGAAGACGAGGACCACCGCCAAAAGCACGAGGGGCAACGTGGCCGCCCGCAGGAAGTTGGAAACGGCGATGAGGAACCGGGTAAGGAGGGGGAGCTCTGAGCCCAGGTCCGTGAGGATCTGGGCGAACTGGGGCACGATGCCGGTAAGGAGGAAGTAGGCCACGCCCACGGCGAAGATGAAGACGATCACGGGATAGGTCATGGCGCTACGGATCTTGCCCCGGAGCTCCAGCTCCTTCTCTAGGAAGGTGGCCAGGCGGTCCAGGATCACGTCCAGCCCGCCCGAGGTCTCCCCGGCCCGCACCAGGTTCACGTAAAGCCGGGAGAAGAGCTTGTGCTTGGCCAGGGCCTCGGAAAAGGCCATGCCCCCTTCGATGTCGGTGCGGACCTTCTTGATGATCTCCCGGAATTTCTTGTTCTCGGTCTGCCTTTCCAGGATGGAGAGGGACTGCAAAAGCGTGAGCCCCGCCCCCAGCATGGTGGCCAGCTGCCGGGAGAAGATGGCCAGGTCCTTCAGGCCAGGGCCCCTCTCCAGGGCAGGAAGGCGTACCTCGGCCTGCAGGCCCCTCCCCGGCTCCTTGATCTCGGCCACGAAAAGCCCCCGGTCCCGGAGGAGCCGGGCGGCGGTGCGCAGGTCCTCCGCCTCGATGGTGGCCTCCACCAGGCGGCCCTGGCGGTCGCGGGCCTTATACTGGTAGACTGGCATGGTAGAAGTATACCAGAAGGAGCTGGAAGAGGCGGCCAGGACCCTGAAGGAGGGAGGCTTGGTGGCCTTTCCCACGGACACCGTCTGGGGGGTGCTGGCCCGGATGGAGGACGAGGCCGCCTGCCGACGCATCTACGAGCTTAAGGGGCGGGAAGAGGAAAAGCCCCTCCAGGTGCTGGTGGCGGACCTGGAAAGCGCCCTCAGGCTTGCGGACCTCGGGAAGCTACGGGAAAAGTTCCTGCGCCTGGCGGAGGCCTTCTGGCCCGGGGGCCTCACCGTGGTGGTACCGGGGCAAGATATCCCCCCCTGGATCAGCCGGGATGGTTCCGTGGGGCTGAGGATGCCGGACCATGTCCTGCTTCGGGAGCTTCTCCGCCGGGTAGGGGGGTATGCCGCGGCCACCAGCCTCAACAAAAGCGGTGAACCTCCGGTGCGCTCGGAGGCCGAGGCCCGGGCCTTTGCCGTGGACTACGTCTTCCCGGGGGAGGCCATGGGCTTGGCCTCCAGCGTGGTGGACCTGCGCACGGGAAAGGTCCTGCGGGAAGGGGCCATCCCCAAGGAAGCCCTTCTGCCCTACCTCCAGGATGCCTAGCCTGAAGGCGGAGCTTCTTGCGGTCCTCTTCGCCGCCGGCAGGCCCGTGGGCCTGAAGGAGCTCAGGGCCCTGGGCCACCCGCAGGAAACCCTCCTGAGGACGCTCCAGGCCCTTGAGGTGGAGCTGCAAGAGGGAGACCTGGGGGTGGCCCTGGAGCGGGTGGCGGGGGGATGGCGGCTCGTGGTGCACGAAAAGGCCCTCCCGGCGGTGGAGCGGGTGCTGAAGCCCTCTCCGCCCCGCCTCTCCAAGGCGGCCCTCGAGGTCCTGGCCCTCATCGCCTACCATCAGCCCGTGGCCCGGGCGGAGCTGGAGGCCATGCGGGGGAAGAGCGTGGAGGGCGTCTTGGAAAGCCTTTTGGAGAGAGGCCTCGTCCGGGTGGTGGGGGAAAAGGAGGCCCCAGGCCGACCCAAGCTCTACGGCACCACGGAGCGCTTCCTGGAGGTCTTCGGCCTGGAAAGCCTAGCCGACCTCCCGCCCCTCGAGGACGGCCCACCCCTCCTCCTCCGGGGCTAGGGCCTCCCGGGCGGGGATGGGAAGGGGGCTATAGAGCTCGTTCTGCCGCACAAAGGCCAAAAGAAACCGGCCGAGAAGGCGCATCTGGCTTTTGTGAGCGCGGATGGCCTTTTCCTTTAGCCTAACCTCCTCCTCGGTGAGGGGAAAGCGCCGCCAGGGAAGGCCCCTTCCCCGAGGGGGCGGGTAGAGGGGAAGGCGGGGATGAAGCCCTTTGGGCAAGGGGTACTGGTACCCCCCGTGGATGAGGTAGTATTCCAGCCTTGCCTCCATCCCCAGGGAAGCCGCCGCCTGCATGCCAAAGTACGCCGTGGCCTGGTGGTCCCGGTGGGCATCCAGGGGGCTTGGCAGGAGGATGCGGGTGGGTTTGAGGGAGGAAAGGAGTTCCACCAGGGTGGCCTCCAAAGCCTTCCCCGTATAGGGAAGCCCCAAGCGGTAAGACCCACGGTAAGCCACCGCCTTAAGCCCCGTGTAGGGGCTTTCGTAGGGCAGGTAGTAGTGGGTGGTGAAGAGGGCGAAAAGCCCCTGGTCGGGAAAGCCCAAAAAGTAGGCGCTCTCCCGGGGAAGGCCCAGGGCCTCGAGGCCCCGCCAGGCCTCCACCATGCGCCTTAAGGCCAGGCGGCGCATGGCCTCCCGGGAAGCCAGGGGGCTTCCCGCCGCCAGGTCAAAGGCATCCCCCGAGGTGAGGTAGACCACGCTCACCCGCCCCCCTGCCTCCAGGGTGCGGCGCATCAGGCCCGCTGCCGCCAGCACCTCGTCATCGGGATGGGGGGCCAGGACCAAAAGGTGCTCCCCAGGCCCCGGCCCCGGGGCTACGGGTAGCCTTCGCACCCGCAAGGAAGTGGCGAGGGCGTGGTAGTAGGCGAAGATGAAGCGCCCGTTGATGAAGGCCCACACCCCCAGGGCCGCAAGGACAAGCCCCACCCGCTCCGCCCAGAGGAGGCCGAGCCAAAGCCGGAGGGCCTCCGCCAGAAGCAGGTAGAGGGCCAGAAGGAGGAGAAGCCACTGCCAGGGGGCCAGGCGGCGCACGAAGGGCATTTTACGGGCTAGAGTGGTCCTGTGGTCCTGCGCCCCGCCAAGGAAAAGGACCTCTCCGCCATCACCCGGCTTTCCCACGGCACCCTCCTCCTGGGCCGGGCAGGGCCTTCGGTCTTTCCCAGCCGGGAGCTTTGGGGGGAGCTGTTCGTGGCCCCCTACCTGCGGCGGGGGTGCTGCAACCGGGTAGCCGAGGAGGAAGGAGAGATCCTGGGCTACATCCTGGGCGCCTGCTCGGACCTTTCCCTTACCCTCTACCTCCTTCCCCGAGCGCCCTTCCTCCTCCTGAAACTCCTCCTCGGCCGCTATGGCCCACCCCTACCCCACCTCTACTACCTTCTCAGGCTCCTCCTGTACCGGGGCCCCAGGGCCCCGAAGGGGCTTTATCCCGCCCACCTGCACATCGCCGTGGACCCAAAAGCCCAGGGCAGGGGTATAGGCAAGGCCCTGCTGACCGAGTTCCTGGAATGCCTCAAAGAAAAAGGGATAAGGGGCGTACAGCTTTCCACCACCCGGGCCAACGCCGCCGCCAGGAGGCTTTACCAGAGCCTGGGCTTCCGCCTTTACGCCAAGCGGGCCAGCCCCTTTTGGGCCCCTTACCACGGCCACCCCGTAGTCCACGAGGTCTGGGTCAGGGAACTTTAGAAAAGGCCATAATGAAAGGGTGCTGCCCGAGGCCCTAAGGGGGTGGGAAAGCTACCGGGACTGGCTGGAGGCCAACCCGGAGTTCCGGGGGCGGATCGTTTTCGCCCGCCTCCTCCCCCAGACCCCCCCCAGGATGGCTCCCTACCAGGGGGTCTTTGCCGGGGTCCTCGAGGCCCTAGGGCTCAAGCCCTTCGCCCACCAGAGGGAGGCCCTTCTTTTGGTGGAGGAAGGGAAGAACGTGGTCATGGCCTACTCCACCGCCGCCGGAAAAAGCCTGGTCTTCCAAGCCCCGGTGCTCAAGGCGGCCCTGGAAGGGGAAACAAGCCTCCTCCTCTTCCCCACCAAGGCCCTGGCCCATGACCAGCTGAGGCGGCTTAAGGCCATGGCGGAAGCCCTGGGGGTAAAGGGCATCTACCCCTACGACGGGGACAGCCGGGGGGAGGTAAGGCGGAAGGCCAAGCAAGAGGGCCTCATCCTCCTCAGCAACCCCGACATGCTCCACTTCGGCCTCCTCCCCCGGCACGGGGAGTTCGCCTCCTTCCTCTCCCGGCTCCGCTACCTGGTCCTGGACGAGCTTCACGCCTACCGGGGGGTCTTCGGGACCCACGTGGCCCTGGTCCTCTTCCGCCTCCTGCGCCTGGCCCGCCACTACGGGGCCAACCCCCAGGTGATCGCCGCCAGCGCCACCATAGGGAACGCCAAGGAGCATGCGGAGAACCTGACGGGCCTGCCCTTCGTGGAGCTCCGGGAGGAGGTGGCCCGCTCGGAACGGGAGCTTCTGGTGCTCCTTCCTAAGCCTTTGGACGCTAAGGGAGAAAGGCGGCGAAGCCCCCTCCTGGAGGCCGCCTATCTGGCCCGGACCTGGGCGGAAGGGGGCATAAGGGGGCTCATCTTCACCAACGCCAGGAAAAGCGCCGAGCTCATCGCCCGCTACGCCGCCCACCCCGGGGTGCGCCCCTACCGGGCGGGGTACACCGCCAAGGAAAGGCGCCGCCTGGAGGAGGGCTTGAAGTCTGGAGAGGTGCGGGTCCTGGTCTCCACCAGCGCCCTGGAGCTAGGGGTGGACATCGGGGACCTGGACGCCGTGGCCCTGGTGGGGTACCCGGGATCCGTGTCCGCCTTCTGGCAAAGGGCGGGCAGGGCAGGTAGGGGAAGGCGAAGGGCCCTGGTGGTCTACATCCCCCGCGAGGACCCCTTGGACGAGTACTTCCTCCACCGGCCTGAACTCCTCCTAAGAACCCCTCCCGAGGCGGCGGTGGCCGACCCCAAAAACCCCGTCCTCTGCCCTTTGCACCTGCACGCCGCCGCCTGGGAAAAACCCCTTTTGCAGGAGGAGGTGCTCTGCCCAGAGGCCCTGGCCGAGCTCAAGGAAAAGGACGGCCGCTACTACACCCCAAAGCGCCGCCCCCACCGGGACTTAAGCCTCCGGGGCCTGGGGGCCACCTTCACCCTGCGGGGACCGGAAGGAGAGGTCCTGGGCTATCTGGACGAACGCCAGGCCTACTGGGAGGCCCACCCCGGGGCGGTCTACCTGCACGGGGGGGAGAGCTACCTGGTGCGGAACATCGACCACGGAAAGCGGGAGATCTGGCTTCTTCCCGCCCTCGAGGACTACTACACCGAGCCCAGGGTGGAAACCGACCTGGAGGTCCTTTCGGGGGAAGCGGTGGGCCACGGGGTCTGGGTGGGCAAGGTGGTGCTGCGGGAAAGGGTGGTGGCCTATGCCAAGAAGCGCTTCTACACCGGCAGCGTCCTGGAGGAAATCCCCTTGGAACTCCCCGAGATCTCCTTCCCCACCGAGGCCCTTTGGTTCCACCCCCCCCTGGTGGTCCCTCCCCACCAGATCCCAGGAGGCATCCATGCCCTGGAACACGCCATGATCGGCCTCCTGCCCCTCTTCGTCCTGGCCGAAAGGCAGGACATCGGAGGCCTTTCCTACCCCTTCTACCCAAGGCCCCTGCCCTCAGGGCAAGGCCCCACCATCTTCATCTACGACGGCTACCCGGGGGGTGTGGGCTACGTCCGGCAGGCGGCCCGTCGCTTCCCCGAGTGGGTCCGGTCCGCCCTGGAGCTTCTCAAGGGCTGCCCCTGCGAGGAGGGTTGCCCCCGTTGCGTCCTCTCCCCCAAGTGCGGAAACGGCAACCAGTACCTGGACAAAGGGGCGGCCCTTATCCTGGCGGCCAACCTCACCCTCTCCCTTCCCCAAAGGACCCTGCATTAAACTCTTCCCATGGTCCCCCAGGACCCCCCGACTCCGGTGTCGCATTCCCTGGGCCAGCCGAAAGGCCCCGCCATTGAGGAAAGCCCCGAAACCTTCTTCGCCCGCTTCCGGGCCTATACCGTGGAGGCCCACCTCTTCCCGGAGCCTTGGGGAAGCCCGGTGCTGGAGGCCATGGTCCAGGGCCAGATCCTCTACGCCTTTGACCGGGGAGCCCCCCCGGCACCCACAGGGGTGGTGCCCATGCTACTCCACGGGGTGGTACGCCAGGCCAAGCCCCTGGAGGGAGAGGCCTTCTTGAAGCGGGAAGGGGCCAGCTACCGCTTAGGAGGCAGAACCACCCCTTTGGGGGAAGGGTTTTACCTGCTCCAGGCCCCCGTGCCCGTGGTGGTCTACGCGGAAGTTCCCCTACCCGAGGAGGCGGAGGTCCTCCTCTGGCCCCCCCTGATGCTCTTCCGGGAGTGAGATGCGCTGCGAGTGCGGGCAGAAGAACCCTCCCGAGGCCCGTTTCTGCATGGCCTGCGGCCGGGCCCTGGGGGCCCTTCTGCCCGAGGAGCGACGGTATGTGAGCGTCCTCTTCTACGACCTGGTGGACTCCAGCCAGCACTTCCAGTCCGGCCTTCAAGCTGCCTACCACCACCTGCAGGAGGCCCTGGAGGAAGCCGCCCGGGTGGCCCGGGCCAAAGGGGGATTCGTCCACCGCTTCCTGGGGGATGGAATCCTGGTCCTCTTCGGAGCCCCCGGGGCTCGAGGAAAGGAACCCTGGCGGGCCCTGGAGGCCGCCTTGGAGATGGTGCGCACCTCCCGCCTACCCGCCCGGGCAGGGGTAGCCAGCGGGGAGGTGCTCTGGGCTCCCCTGGGAAGCGGCCAGGCGGGGGAGCCCACCGCGGTGGGCCCTGCGGTGGTCCTGGCCGAAAGGCTCAGCAAGCTGGCCTCCCCCGGGGAGGTGCTCACCGAACCCCAGACCCTGGCCCCGGGGGTGGAGGCGGAAGGGCTGGGCTTTCGGGAGGCCAAGGGCCTGGGAGCGGTGGAGGTTTCCCGGGTGAAGGCGGTCCGGGTGGAACTGGACCCGGAAGGCGAGACCCTCCTTCGCCTTCTCCGGGAAACCTTCCATCGCCCCCCCGCCCGCCTTAACCTGGTGGGGCCACCAGGAAGCGGGAAGAGCCTTCTCCTGGAGAAGTTTCTGGAAAACCCTCCTTACCCCGTGGTGGTCCTGGAGCGCATGGGGCCCGAAACCCCCTTGCGCACCACCCTGCGCCAGGCGGTGGAACGAACCTTCGGCCAGGTGAATGCTTTTCTGGCCCTGGCGGAGCTTTCCCCAGAACTTTCCCTGGCCCTCCGGTACAGCCTGGGCCTCGAGGCCCGCCCCCCCTGGGACCGGCCTACCCTGGAGAAGGCCATCCTGGAAGCCTGGAAAGAAGTCCTCCACCGCCTGCCCCATCCCCTGCTCCTAGTGGCCAAAAACCTCCACGCCCCCGACCGCACCCTGCGGGAACTCCTGAAGCATTCCTTCCCCCACCTCATGCTCCTAGTGGAAAGCCGAAAGCCCCTCTTCTCCCCCACCCTGGAGGCCAGGGGGTTGAAGGCACCCCCTCTTCTTGCCCTGCAACCCGCCTTGGACGCCCTCCCCCCAGCGGAACGGCAGGCCCTTCTGATCCTGGGGGTCATGGAGGAAGCCTTGGCCAGCCTCCCCGAGGAAGAACGGCACGAGGAGCACCTTAGGGAACTCCTGGGGGAGCTGGCGGGTACCTTCTCCGCCCAGCGCCTGGAGGAGGAGGGTCTCACCCAAGGGGGTAGGCCCCTATCCGAGGTGGTCCAGGCGGCCCGAGCCCTGGTGCCTGAGGAGCAGGCCAGAGCGTGGCACCGGGTAGCCGCCCGGTTTTATCGGGAAAAGGGAGCCATCTGGCCCATGGCCCTTCACTTAAGAAGGGCCATGCAGGAGCGGGAAGCCGCCCAGGCCTTCCGGCTTCTAGCCCAGGAGGCCTGGCGGCAAGGCCAGCCGGAGCGGGCCATACCCCTTTACCAAAAGGCCCTCGAGGCCGCCCCCCCATCCTGGCGGGAAGCCTTGGGGAAGGAACTCCAGGACGCCCAAGCCTCCCTGGGCCTGGCCGAGGACGCCCCCGGAGGCCCCAGATCCCAAGACCCCATCCTGCAAGCCTCCCGAGAGGCTCAAAACCCCCTTGCCCTCCTGCCCCTGCTCCCGGGCCTCAAGCCCTACCCCCTGGAGGAAGCCCAGGCCCGCCTCCAGGCGGCGGCGGCCTTATGGCGGGCCTTCCAGCCCCGGCAGGCCCTCGAGGTCCTCAGCGAGTTCCATCCCCTGGTGCCCGCCTCCTTAAGGCTCCACGGGCAAAGCCTGAGGGCAGGCCTTCTCATGGACCTGGGCCGCTATCTGGAGGCGGAATCCCTCCTCCGGGGAGAACCCCATCCCCCACCCGCCTACCGGAAAGCGGACCTAGAGGCCAAGACTCGCTACCACGCCACCCGCCTCCGCCTTCTCCTGGAAACCGGCCGCCTTGGGCAGGCCCTGGAGGAAGGGGAACGGGCCTACCGGGAAGCCCCACATCCTTGGCTTGCAGCCGCCCTTCTTTCCGCCTGGACCCTCAAGGGGCGCTTCCGGGAGGACCTCTTCCAAGAAGCCCTCAGGCACCCTGACGGCAAGGGCCTCGGCATCTTGGCCTTAGCCCACCACCGCTGGCAGAGGAGCCTGGACCCCACTCCCCTCCTCAAGGAGGCCCTGCGGGAGTCTCGCCGGCTTTCCAACCCCTACGTCTACCATCTGGCCCTTACCTCCCTGGCCCTCTACCTGTGGCCCAAGGCCCCCAGGAAGGCCAAGGCCCTCTCCCAGCACCTCCTCTACCAGACCCACCGCACGGGGTTTGCCGTGCACCTGGAGGTGGCGAGGCTCCTAAGGGCCCAACTCCTCCTGGAGGAGGGGGAAAAGGTGGAGCACCTCCTGGGTTTCACCCCCTCTGTACCCCTGACCCGCGCCTGGCAGGCGGTTCTGGCTGGGGAAAACCCCGGAGAGAACCTTGGGGGGTACGGTATCCTGGGAAGGTGGGTTAGAGAGCTCTGGCGTAGGCGGGGGGCAGGATGGATGCGGCACAGGCGGTAGAGGTCATCAAAAGCCGCCTCTCCTTGAGGGAGGTGGTGTCCCGCTATGTGGCGCTGAAGCCCGCAGGCCGGGGGCGCTGGAAGGGCCTCTGCCCCTTCCACCAGGAGAAGACCCCCTCCTTCTACGTGGACGAGGAAAAGGGCCTCTTCCACTGCTTCGGGTGCAAGGCGGGGGGCGACCTCTTCGCCTTCGTGGAAAGGATCGAGGGCCTGGACTTCATGGGGGCCTTGGAGCGCTTGGCGGAGGAAGCCGGGGTGGAGATCACCCACCGGGGTGCCCCCCAAAACCGCCGGGAGCTCTTGGACGTCCTCAAGCTGGCCCAGGCCTACTTCCTGGAAGGACTATCCGCCTCCCTCGAGGCCCAGGAGTACCTCAAGAAGCGGGGGCTTTCCCCAGAGAGCATCGCCCGCTTCGGGCTAGGCTACGCTCCCCCCAAGGCGGAAGGCCTCCTCACCCACCTGAGCCGCCACGGGGTGAGCCCCGAGGAAGGCCTAAAGGCAGGCGTCTTGGCGGAGCGGGACGGGCGCTTCTACGACCGCTTCCGTCACCGCATCACCTTCCCCATCAAGGACCACCTGGGCAGGATCGTGGCCTTCACGGGAAGGGCCCTGGGGGAGGAAACCCCCAAGTACCTGAACTCCCCGGAAACCCCCCTCTTCCGCAAGCGGGAGGTGCTTTTCGCCTACCCTGAGGCCAAGGCCAAGCTGCGCCAGGGACGGGCCATCGTGGTGGAAGGGCTTTTCGACGCCATCGCCCTGCACCAAATGGGCTTCGACGAGGCGGTGGCCGTCCTGGGCTCGGGGCTTTCCGAGGAGCAAGCCCGCCTTCTGGAGATGCAGGAGGTGCGGGAGGTCTACCTGGCCTTTGATGCCGACGAGGCTGGGCAGAGGGCCACCCTGCAAAGCTTGGACCTCTCCTTGGCCCGGAAGTTCCTCTTCTATGCGGTGCGCCTGCCCAGCAAGGACCCGGGCGACCTCCTTCTTCTGCCCGAGGGCCCGGCCCTATTCCAGAAAGCCTTAGAGGAAGCCCTTCCCGAGGTGGAGTTCCGCTTCCAGGAGGCCACCCGGGGCCTGGACCTGACCCGCCCCGAGCACAAACGGAAAGTCCTGGAAGCCCTCACCCCCAGGATGCTCTCCCCTGAGCCCTTTGACCCAGTAGCCGAGCGCCTAAAGGCCCTGGTGGTGGAGCGCCTGGGCCTCACCCCCCGCCAGCTGGAGGAGTACCTGCAAAGCCGCAAACAGGGAAAGCCCCCACCCCCCCCGCCCGCCAAGGCCGAGCCCAAAAACCGCACCCTCCTCCTGGAGCTGGACGTGATCGCCCTCCTCCTCTCCGTGGACGAGGCCCGCTTCCCCGAATGGATCCTTTACGTGGCTGACCACGTTTGGCCTCCGGAGGGCTCGGTGCTGGCGGAGTTCCTGGACCTAGCCCGGAAGGAACCCCGCCGGGACTACCTGCGCCAGGTCTTCGGGCGCAAGGAAGCGGGGGGCATCCTCTTTGAACGCCTGATGATGGCCCCTAGCGTGGAGGAGCCCAGACTCCCGGAGGTGATGGAAAAAACCCTGGCCCGCCTGCGGGAAGCCTACTACCTGGAACGGCGGGCCAAGCTCAAGGAAGCCCTAAACCAGAACCCCAGCCTGGAGATCCTGCGGGAAATCCAGGAGCTGGACCAGGCCATCGAGGCGGAGCGGCGCATCTACCGCAGGCTCTAGGGGTAGAATGCCCCTGGGCGGAAGCCCAAGGGAGGTAGAACCATGAAAAGCCCTGTTCGCGTGGCGGTAACCGGCGCCGCAGGCCAGATCGGCTACAGCCTCCTCTTCCGCATCGCCGCAGGCGAGATGCTGGGAAAGGACCAGCCCGTGATCCTCCAGCTCCTGGAGATCCCCCAGGCCCTGAGAGCCCTGGAGGGCGTCATCATGGAGCTCGAGGACTGCGCCTTCCCCCTTTTGTCGGGGATCGTGGCCACGGACGACCCCAGGGTAGCCTTCAAAGACGCTGACTATGCCCTTTTGGTGGGGGCCGCCCCCAGGAAGGCGGGCATGGAGCGCCGCGACCTCCTGGAGATAAACGGCAAGATCTTCACGGAGCAGGGCCGGGCCCTGGCGGAGGTGGCCAAGCGGGACGTCAAGGTCCTGGTGGTGGGCAACCCCGCCAACACCAACGCCCTCATCGCCTACAAGAACGCAGAAGGCCTTGACCCCAAAAATTTCACCGCCATGACCCGGTTGGACCACAACCGGGCCAAGGCCCAGCTGGCCAAGAAGGTCGGGGTGGGCGTGGAGAAGATCCGCCGCATCGCCGTCTGGGGCAACCACTCCTCCACCATGTTCCCCGACCTCTTCCATGCAGAAGTTGAGGGGAAGCCCGCCTTGGAGCTGGTGGACATGGACTGGTACGAGAAGGCGTTCATCCCCACCGTGGCCCAAAGGGGAGCGGCCATCATCCAAGCCCGGGGCGCCTCCAGCGCCGCCAGCGCCGCCAACGCCGCCATCGAGCACATCCGCGACTGGGCCCTGGGCACCCCGGAGGGGGACTGGGTTTCCATGGCCATCCCCTCGGACGGCTCCTACGGCGTCCCCGAGGGCATCGTCTACTCCTTCCCCGTGACCGCCAAGGACGGACGCTACCAGATCGTCCAGGGCCTGGAGATCAACGAGTTCGCCAGGAAGCGGATGGAGATCACCGCAAAGGAGCTCCTGGACGAGATGGAGCAGGTAAAGGCCTTGGGCCTCATCTAAGGGCCCTTGGGCTCTGCCCTGGCTTGCGCCAGGGCAGAGCTAAGTAGCCGCACGGAATGGTTGCCTCATCGGCCAAAGCCAAAGCGGCGTACTCATGGCCTCTTTGGGGCCCCCGTCGTGGCGCAAGCCACGACGGGGTACTCATTCCAGCCAGACCTCGGGGGCCCAAGGGTAGACCACCCAGGCCTCCGTGGCCTCGGCGTAGAAGTCGGGCCGGTCGGGTACCTGGTTCCTCCCCGGCTTGAAGTGCAGGGTAGCCACCAGAGGAAAGCCCCCCGCCTGGCGCACCCGGGCCTTCACCGCGAAGGCCGTACGCCCCGAGTCCCAAACGTCGTCCACCACCAAAACCCGCTTCCCGAAGAGCAGGGGATCTGGGGGAAACTGGAGGAAAACAGGCTCGGGAAGGGTTCCTTCCCCCTCGTAGAACATCACCGCCGCGGTGAGGAGGTCCCGCATCCCCAGGGCCTGGGCCAAAAGGGCCGTGGGGATGAGACCGCCCCGGGCAATGCCCAGGAGGAGGTCCACCTCCTCCTCCCTAAGCCCCTCCGCTAGCCGCCGCACCAGGCCAAGGAGCTCTTCCCAGGAAACGCGGTGGCGCTCCATCAGGGCTTGTCGAGCTCAAAGGCCTGGTGGACAGCCCTAAGCGCCGCCTCCGCGTACTGGGCAGGGATGATCACCGAGATGCGCACCTCGCTGGTGGCGATCATCTCGATGTTGGCCCCAGTGGAGGCCACCGCTTGGAACATCTTGGCGGGGATCTCCGGGGCCGAGGCCAGCCCCACCCCCACGATGGACACCTTGGCGATGTCCGGGCGGAGGACCGCTTCACCCCCGATCTCAGCGAGCACCGGCTCCAAGGCCTCGAGGGCCTCCTGGGCGAAGTCCTTCTTCACGGTAAAGGCCATCTGCTGCCGCGAGGGGTCGTGCCCGGGCACCCCCTGGATGATCATGTCCACGGCGATGCCCCGCTCGGCCAGGGCTTGGAAGACCTTGGCGGCAATCCCCGGCTGGTCGGGGATCCCGATAAGCCCGATCTGGGCGTGGTCCAGATCCAGGGCCGCACCCGTCACCACCTTGCCCATTTCCATGTTGACCTCCTTCACCAGGGTACCGGGGTTATAGGAAAAGCTACTGCGCACGTGGAGCACCACCCCGTAACGCTTGGCATAGTACACCGCCCGGGGGTGGAGGACCCTGGCCCCCAAAGCGGCCATCTCCAGCATCTGGTCGTAGCCAATCACCTCAAGCTTCCGGGCCTCAGGAATCAGGTGGGGGTCGGTGGTGTAGACCCCCTCCGTGTCCGTGTAGATCTCGCACTCCTTAGCCCCCAAGGCGGCGGCGATGGCCACGGCGGTGGTGTCCGATCCTCCCCGGCCCAGGGTGGTGATCTCCCCCTCCGCCGTGGTGCCCATGAACCCGGCGATCACCGCCACATACCCCTGGTCCAGGGCCTCCTGGATGCGGTTTGGGTTCACCTCGAGGATCCGGGCATCACCAAAGCGCCCATCCGTGACGATGCCGATCTGGTGCTGCACGAAACCCCTGGCCGGGATGCCCATGGCCCAGAGTTGCATGGAAAGGAGGGCCACGGAAACCTGCTCCCCCGTGGTGGTGAGGAGGTCCAACTCCCGAAAGGGAGGTCTCGGATTCACCCGCTTGGCCAGGGCGATGAGCTCGTCCGTGGTGTGGCCCATGGCCGAAACCACCACCGCAAGTTTATGCCCCTTCTCCCGGTAGTGGGCGATGCGCTGGGCCACCTTGTGGATGCGCTCCAGGTCGCCCACGGAGGTACCGCCATATTTTTGCACGACCAGGGACACGCTTGCCTCCTTTCCGCCCAAGGGGCGGCTTGAAAAGGAATATTATCACATTTGCCCCTTCACCCCAAGCCCCGTATCCTTGGCGTGTGGGCATGACCCTAGCGGAGTACCACCGCCTCACCCCCCTGCCCCGGCCCGGGGGGGTGCTTTACGTGAAGCCGGGGGCCCGGGGGTACCGGGACCCCATCTACGACCTCCTGCAGAAGACCGTGGCCCCCTTTGGGGAAAGGGCCTTGGACCTGAACCCAGGGGTGGGGTGGGGAAGCCTCCCCTTGGAGGGGAGGATGAACGTGGAGCGGCTGGAAACCTCGAGGGCCGCCTTCCGCTGCCTTTCGGCTAGCGGCCTAAGCGCCCGCCTGGCCCCTCCCTGGGACGCGGAGGAGGGCGCCTACGACCTCGTGGTCCTGGCCCTCCCCGCGGGCCGGGGCACCGCCTACGTAGAGGCCTCCTTGGTGGCCGCCGCCCGGGCCCTAAGGATGGGCGGCCGGGTCTACCTGGCGGGGGACAAGAACAAGGGCTTTGAGCGCTACTTCAAGGAGTTCAAGGACCTCCTGGGCTACGGGGAGGTGTTGCGGCGGGAGGGCCCGGTGCGGGTGGCCCTTCTGGAAAAGGAAAAGGAGGCCCCGCCCCTTCCCCCCCTCTGGCAGGCCTTCCGCGCCCGCCTCCTGGGGGAGGAATACGCCTTCTTCCACCTCCCCGGGGTCTTCTCCGCGGGCAAGGTGGACAAGGCCTCCCTCCTCCTCCTGGAGGCCCTCCTGGGGGAGATGGGCAAGGAGGGGGTGCGGGGCAAGGCCGTCTTGGACCTGGGAGCGGGCTACGGGGCCCTCACCCTGCCCCTGGCCCGCCTGGGCGCCGAGGTGACCGCGGTGGAGGACGACCTGGTCTCGGTGCTTTCCCTCCAGAGGAGCCTGGAGGCCAACGGCCTCGCCGCCAGGGTGCTTCACTCCGACGTGGACGAGGCCTTGACGAAGGAAGAGCGGTTTGACATGATAGTTACGAACCCCCCTTTTCACGTGGGGGGTGCGGTCATCCTGGATGTGGCCCAGGCCTTCGTGGAAGCGGCGGCGGCCCGGCTGAAGCCGGGCGGTGGGTTTTTCCTGGTGGCAAACCCCTTTCTCAAGTACGAGCCCCTACTGGAAGAGCGCTTCGGCGCTTTTAGGACGCTTTTGGTGAGGGAGTACAAGGTGCTTTTCGCTGAGAAGGCCAGACGGGGATAGCAACCCCAAGGAGGGAGGTCCGCGTTGAAGAAGACCAAGCCCAAGGTGAAGCAGGTTACTGCCAGGGAAGAGGAAAAGATGGCCCTCCAAACCCAAGAACCCGTGACCGCCACGGAAAAAGCCCCCAAGGGGGGCTCCAGGGGAGGCACCTCGAAAAACCGGGAGAAGGCCCCACCGGCCCCCCTGGAGGCACAAGAGGAAACCTCCCACAAGGAGGAAATGGCGCCCCTGGTCCAGGATCCCCTTCAGGGAAGCTACCTGGAGGAGGCTCCGGAAGACCCCCCCCTCGAGGGGGAGGAGCCCGACCTCGCCCCCGAGATCTTCCCGGACGAGCCCTTGGATCCCATGGCGGACGAGAGCTACCTGGAAGCCGATGACCTCCTCCTTCCCGAGGAAGGCCCCTCCCCGGACTACCTGGGCGAGGAGCTCTTCGAGGAAGAGGAGGAGCTGGCCTTGCCAAAGGTTTCCACCTCCGATCCCGTGCGCCAGTACCTGCACGAGATCGGCCAGGTCCCCCTCCTCACCCTGGAGGAGGAGATCGAGCTGGCCAGGAAGGTGGAGGAGGGGATGGAGGCCATCAAAAAGCTCTCCGAGGCCACGGGGCTGGACCAGGACTTGATCCGGGAGGTGGTGCGGGCCAAGATCCTGGGCACGGCCCGCATCGCCCAGATCCCTGGCCTCAGGGACAAGCTGGATCCCAAGACGGTGGACGAGGTGGACGCCAAGCTGAAGAGCCTCCCCAAGGAGCTTAAGCGCTACCTGCACATCGCCCGGGAAGGGGAGGCCGCAAGGCAGCACCTCATTGAGGCCAACCTGAGGCTGGTGGTATCCATCGCCAAGAAGTACACCGGCCGCGGGCTCTCCTTCCTGGATCTGATCCAGGAGGGCAACCAGGGCCTCATACGGGCGGTGGAGAAGTTCGAGTACAAGCGCCGCTTCAAGTTCTCCACCTACGCCACCTGGTGGATCCGCCAGGCCATCAACCGGGCCATCGCCGACCAGGCCCGCACCATCCGCATCCCGGTGCACATGGTGGAGACCATCAACAAGCTCTCCCGCACCGCTCGCCAGCTCCAGCAGGAGCTGGGCCGCGAGCCCACCTACGAGGAGATCGCCGAAGCCATGGGCCCGGGCTGGGACGCCAAGCGGGTGGAGGAAACCCTGAAGATCGCCCAGGAGCCCGTCTCCCTGGAAACTCCCATCGGGGACGAGAAGGACAGCTTCTACGGGGACTTCATCCCCGACGAGAATCTTCCCTCCCCCGTGGACGCCGCCGCCCAGAGCCTCCTGGCGGAAGAGCTGGAAAAGGCCCTCTCTAAGCTCTCCGAGCGCGAGGCCATGGTGCTGAAGCTCCGCAAGGGTCTGATCGACGGGCGGGAGCACACCCTCGAGGAGGTGGGGGCCTACTTCGGCGTGACCCGGGAGCGCATCCGCCAGATTGAGAACAAGGCCTTAAGGAAGCTCAAGTACCACGAGTCCCGCACCCGCAAGCTCAGGGACTTCCTGGACTAGTTTTCGCTTATTCCCAAGGGAAAGCGGGCCACCTCCTGGAGGTGGCCCTCCTCTTCATCCCGCACCAAGGCCACTTCCTTCACCAAGAAGGAGCGCCTTGGGGGCGCAGGAAGCTCCTGCGCCAACCTCCTTGCCTCCTCCTCAGATAGCCCCAGGGCCAGGGTGATGTGGGGCAGGTAGCTGGGCCCTTCGATCTCCTTCAGGGGCGGGGCCAAGGGTTCCAGGGCGTGGTAGAGGCGCCGGAAGGGGGTGCCCCCGTAGGCCCTCAGGTAGACCACCCCCTGGGGAAAATACCCCCACCCCCCGAGGCGCAGGCGAAAGGGTGCGTGCCCCCGAAGAATGCCCGCAAGGGCAATCCTCAAGGCCTCCTCCTCATAGGGCCAGTCAAAGGGCTGGCGCAGGTTAAGGTGCGGAGGGCCGAAGCCCCTGATCCCGTGAAGAGCCTGAAGGTCCTCCAGGAAACGCCTCATGTCTTCCGGGGGCCACACCAACACCCCATACACGCCGCCAGTATACCGGGGGTTCACGAAAAGAGCTCCAACCTTCCCCGATACACCCGGCCCACGGGCCTTCCACCCTCCCACAAGGTGAGGTCGGCCCGCATCCCCGGCTCCAGGCGGCCGTAGTCCCCCCAGCCCGCTGCCCTCGAGGCCCCTTCCGTATGGGCCCAAAGCACCTCCTCGGGGGTCAGGCTCTCCTCCGGGGCAAGGGGGTGGCGGGTGGCCGCGAGAAGGTTCCGGCCGTAATCCGGCTTGGCCACGGGGGCATCGGAGCCAAAGGCCAAGGGCAACCCCGTGGCCCAGAGGCTCCGAAAGCGGAAGGCCTCCCCTGGGGGAAACCCATAAGCCCGCACTAGGGCAGCGTCCTCCAGGAGGTGGAGGGGCTGCATGGAGAGGGCCAGGGGGAGGCCGGAAAAGAGGGAAAGGGCCCCGTCGCGCACGTGCTGCACATGCTCCATCCTCAAGGTAAGGCCCTTCCGCCAGGCCACGGGGGCAAGCTTGTGAAACACCCCCAGCACCGCTTCCACCGCCCGGGTACCGATGGCGTGCACCGCCAGGGTGAAGCCTGCCCTTAAGGCCTCCTCCCCTTCCTCCAAGATCTCCCCCTCCCGGTCCAGGGGCATCCCCAAAGAGCCGTCGGGATAGGAACGGTGCATCCAGGCGGTGCGGCTCCCCAGGGCCCCATCAGCAAAGAACTTCACCCCAGCCAGGTGGAGGTCCCCATACCAGCCGGGCGCGCGTCCCCGCCAGGCCCCCCGGGGCAAAGCCCACCAGAGGCGCACGGGAAGCTCCATGGCCAAGGCCCAGTCCAGGGCCTCGGGCGGCTCATACCCCAGGGCGTGCACCGCGGTGTACCCCCGCCGGGCGAAGTCCTGGAGGCCCCGGGCCAGGTCCTGGGGCGAGGGCGGGGGCAGGTGGGGAACGAGGATCTCCTGGGCCCGCTCCAGGAGGTAGTAGGGCATCCCCTCGCTGTCCCGGAGGAAGCCGCCCCCCTGGGGGGCTTCCGTGCCCGGGCCCAGATCCGCCACCTCCGCCGCCTTGCGGTTGATCCAGGCGGAGTGGTGGTCCCGGCTGCGGAGGAAGACGGGGTTCTCCGGGGCCGCCCGGTCCAGAAGCCCCGGGGGTGGGGCCTTGGGAAAGAGAAACCCCGCCCCTTCCAGCCAGGCCCCGGGAGGCAGGCCCCGCGCCGCCTCCACCACCCTGGCCGCCACCCTTTCCGGCTCCGTGAGCCCCGAAAGGTCCAGACCCCGGAGGGCCATTCCCCAGTAAAGGGGGTGGGCGTGGGCGTCCTGGAGGCCGGGGGTGAGGGCCTCAAAGCGCAGGCCCTTGGCCCCCACCTCCACCCGGGCAATCCACTCCCCCTCCACCAGGAGGCTTCTCCGGCCATCGGTAAGCCACATGGTTCCAGCTTACTGGGACATATTACCCTTGACTACGCTTGTGTTGGGGGTGTTGACTGAGGGTTGTAGGGAGGTGGCTTTATGAAGAAAGCGCTGCTGGCCCTCCTAGCCCTCGGCCTCATGATGGCCCTCTCCAGCAAAGAGGCCATCCAAAGGGAGTGGGAGCAAAGCGCCCACAACAACGGGGTCATGGGGGCCAAAACCCTGAGCGTGGCCACGGTGGAAGCCCGTGGCGATGCGGCTGCCCACTGCGCCCGCTGCCACAGCGAGCAGGGCTTTGTGGCCTGGCTGGACCAGCTCAAGAAGGGCAACCCCGGCAACCTGGTGGGCCCGGACGGCAAGCCCGCCACCGTGGAGTACCTGAAGGGCCTCGGCCTCACCAAGGACCAGGTCAAGCCCATCACCTGCCAGACCTGCCACGACGAGGATGGCGATCTGCGCCTGGTCCACGACACCCCCATGCTCCCCTCGGGCTTCCGGGCGGTAGGGGTGGGTAGCGGGGCCCTCTGCATGGCCTGCCACAACACCCGCAACGGCCGCATCACCTGGGATGCCCAAGACGCTGGGCGCTACACTTCCCCCCACTACTCTGCCGAGGCCGACCTCCTTTTGGGCAAGAACGCCTACTTCGTGGACGATACCCGGGAATGGAACAACGGACACGCCTTCTTCACAGGCGGTTCCTGCTCCACCTGCCACATGAGCCTGGCCGGGCAAGAGGACTACACCAGCCACACCTTCAAGACGCCCGATAACCTTTGCGCCTCCTGCCACGGGGCCAAGTACACCAAGGAGATGGTTCAGGAGAACACCGAGCACCTCATGTCCCTGGTGCGCACCATGGTGAACACCAGGGTGCTGGCGGTGCGGGACCGCATCAAGACCGTGCGGGCCTACAACCCCGAAAACGGCCAGTTCACCCCCAACACCCCGGTGAAGGCCCCCGTCTACCGGGTGGACATCACCTCCATCGGCGGGCAAATCGCCTTCAAAATGGACCTCACCGACGGCACAGTGCTTTACAGCCAGCTGGGGGACATCCGGGACGAAAAAGGCCAGCCGGTCTTCTCCACCAAGGACCCTGTAGTACGGGCCGCCTGGAACTACTTGCTGGTAAAGTACGACGGCTCCAAGGGCGTGCACAACCCAAGCTACACCAGGAGCATCCTCCTGGGAGCCATGGAGGCCCTGCGGTAGCCCCTGGGCAACCCCTCCCGGGCCACGGGAGGCCCGGGAGGATTCCCTTAACATGGGGGCGTGGAGCGCACCTACCTGTACCGGGGCCGCATCCTCAACCTGGCCCTGGAAGGCCGTTACGAAATCGTGGAGCACAAGCCTGCGGTGGCTGTCATCGCCGTCCAGGACGGGAAGATGCTCTTTGTGCGCCAGCACCGCCCAGCGGTGGGGCTCGCCCCCTTGGAGATCCCCGCGGGGCTTATTGAACCCGGGGAAGATCCCCTAGAAGCCGCTAGGCGGGAGCTGGCCGAGGAAACGGGCCTTTCCGGGGACCTCACTCCCCTCTTCAGCTACTACGTCTCCCCCGGCTTCACCGACGAGAAGACCTACGTCTTTTTGGCAGAAAACCTCAAGGAGGTTCCCGCCGACCCGGACGAGGACGAGGCCATCGAGGTGGTATGGCTGGAGCCGGAAAAGGCCCTGGAACTTCATCGGAAAGGCGAAGCCGAGTTCTCCGCCACCGGGATCGTGGGCATTCTCTACTACCATGCTTTTCTCCGAGGTCGCTGACGTCCCTAAGGGGCCCAAGGTGGTGGCCGTGGGCTCCTTTGACGGGGTACACCTCGGCCACCAGCACCTCCTAAGGCAGGCCCTAGCCGAGGCCAAGGCCCTGCGGATGCCCCTCTTGGTCTACACCTTTGACCCTCCCACCAAGGTCTTCACCCGGGGAGAGGGGTTCCTCATGGACCTCACGGAAAAGGTGGAGGCCCTGAAGGCTTTGGGGGTGGAGCTCATCTTAGCGGTGCCCTTCAACGAAACCTTCGCCCGCAGGGGGGCGGGGGAGTTCCTGGAGGATCTAAGGGCTTTGCAGGCCAGCCGCATCTACGTGGGGGAAGACTTCCGCTTCGGCCAGGGGCGGGGGGGAAGCCCCGAGGACCTGGCCCAGGTAGCCCCGGTACGGGTGGTGCCCCTCCTCAGCCTCGGGGGAGAGCCGGTGAAGTCCAGCCGCATCCGCACCATCCTCCTTGAAGGCAAGGTGGAGGAGGCCCGCCACCTCCTGGGCCGCCCCTACGGGGCCTACGGGGTGGTGGTGGAAGGGGACAGGCTGGGGAGAAGGCTAGGCTTCCCCACCGCCAACCTGGCGGTTCACCCAAAGAAGGTGCTCCCTCCCGGGGTGTTCGCGGTGGAGGCCAGCGGCGCCTTCGGGCGCTACAAGGGCGTGGCCAACGTGGGCACCAGGCCCACCCTCGGGGGAAGCGAGCGGCGCCTCGAGGTCCACCTCCTGGGTTTCGCCGGGGAGCTCTATGGGGAGGAGGTGCGCCTTACCTTCCTGAAGCGCCTCCGGGAGGAAAGGCGCTTCCCAAGCCTGGAGGCCCTGAAGGCCCAGATCGCCGAGGACGTGGCGGCCGCCCGGGCCTACTTCGGGCTCTAGGGACACCCCTCCCCCGCTTGGGCGCATAAGCTGAAGGCATGGACTGCCTGCGCCTGGCCGAGGCGCTCTTGGAGGCCAGGGGGAGGCAGGAGGTCTTCCGCCGGGCCCTGGCCGCTCTGGAGGAAGCTGGGGTCATCCGCTGCGGCGAGGCCTATTGGGTGGGCGAGGGCTTAAGCCTCTTCCAGATGCAGGCCTGCCGCACCACCTGCCCCCTGGTGGCCCACTCCCGCACCCTGGCGGAGGAGGCCCTAAGGCGGGGGGAAAGGGTAGAGGAAGGGCCTTTCGTGGCCTTACCCGTGCGCCAGGGAGCGAAGACCCTGGCGGTGGTGGTCCTGAGCTTGAAAGAGGGGCAGAAGCCCCCCGAGGCCCTCCCCGCCCTCCTCCTCCTAGCCCTAAAGCGCCCGGGGTTGGAGCTGGCGGGCAGGCTCCTCACCGCCCAGGAAGAGGAGCGGCGCCGGGTGGGCCGGGAGCTCCACGACGGGGTGGGAAGCCTCCTCACCGCCGCCCTCCTCACCCTGAAGGTGGCGGAGAAGCGCCCCGAGAAGCTCCCTGAGGCCCGGAAGCGGGTAGCGGAGGCCCTGGAGGAGGTGCGGCGGCTTTCCCGGGAGCTGCGCATACCCCTCCTGGACGACCTGGGCTTGAAGGAAGCCCTGGCCCGCTACCTGGAAACCTACGCCAAGAACGGCCTGAAAGTGGAGGCTCACCTGGAGGTGCCCCCGCTGCCCAAGGAGAAAGAGGTGGCTCTCTTCCGGGTGGTGCAGGAAGCCCTCACCAACGTCCTCCGCCACGCCAAGGCCCAGAGGGTGCGGGTGCGCCTTTGGCGGGAAGGGGACCGGCTGTTCGGGGTGGTGGAGGACGACGGGGTGGGCTTTGACCCGGAGAAGACCCCAGCCTCCGTGGGGCTTTTGGGCATGCAGGAGCGGGTCCAGGGCCTGGGGGGAAGCCTCCTGGTCCGGTCCGCCCCCGGCCAGGGCACGCGGGTGGAGTTCGGGGTGCCGCTATGAGGGTGGTGCTGGTGGAGGACCACCACCTGGTGCGCAAGGGCTTAAGGCTTCTCCTGGAGGAAGGCGGCCACCAGGTGGCGGCGGAGTTCGCCACCGCCGAGGAGGCCATGGCCGCCCCCTGGGAAGCGGAGGTGGTGCTTTTAGACCTGAGCCTCCCGGGGATGGGGGGTCTAGAGGCCCTCCCCCACCTCGCCCGTCGGGCCAGGGTCCTGGTGGTTTCCATGCACGACGAGCCCGCCTATGTGGCCCGGGCCTTCCAGCTGGGGGCCAAGGGGTACCTGCCCAAGCACGCCCTGGACCAGGAGCTCCTGGAAGCCCTGGACCGCCTGGCCAGGGGCCTCCGCTACCTGCACCCGAGCCTCACCGAGGCCCTCTTGGAGGGCCAGGCCACCCCTGGACCCGAGGTTCTTTCCGAAAGGGAAAAGGCTGTGGTGGCCCTTCTGGCCCAAGGCTACTCTCTCTCCCAAGCGGCGGAGCGCCTGGGGGTTTCCGTGAAGACGGCCTCCACCTACAAAGGGCGGGCCCTGAACAAGCTGGGCCTGATGGACACCCCCGACCTGGTGCGCTGGGCCCGGGAACACGGGCTGGCCTGAACCGTTCGGGACATTTTTCCCAAGGACATTTGTCTTAGGAAGAATTCGCACGGGAACGGGAAAAATCCGCCGTCTTGTGAAAGGGAGGACGCGCTCTACCCTGGGGCCAGGAGGTGGAGGATGGAACTCCTGGGCTGGGTCACCGCAAGCCTCTTCGCTCCCCCGGGCGAAGCCCTCTTCCGGGAGCTGGCCGCGGGCACCCTCGAGGAGGCCCTGGAGGAGCTCACCGGCCACCCCGTGGCCCTGCCCCGGGTGCCGCAGGGCGAGCTCCAGGCCACCTATACCGCCCTCTTCGTCACCCACCCTGAGGGCCTTCCTGCCCCGCCCTATGCAGGCTATGCCCTGGACGGGGAGCTTTTCGGGCCCTCGTACCACCGCCTCCTGGAGTTTTACCGGGAAGGGGGCCTCGAGGTGCAGGAGTCTTGGCGCGACCTCCCCGACCACCTGGCGGCGGTGGGGGAAGCCATCGCCTTCCTGAGCACCAAGCGCCCCGACCTGGCCAAGCGGCTGGTGCAGGAGTTCCTCTCCCCCTGGCTCAAGCGGTTCGGGCAAGCGGTGAAGACCCACGACCCCACCGGGTTCTACGCCGCACTGGTGGACCTGCTGGAGGAGGCCATCCATGCAAAGACGGGAGTTTCTGAAGCTTAGCGCCCTCAGCGCAGGAGCCCTAGCCCTAAAAGGCAGCGGGCCTGCAAAGGCCCTTGGCACCCCCTGGCACGCCAAAGAGGTGCGGAGCGTCTACCAGATCTGCGAGGGCTGCTTCTGGCGCTGCGGCATCGTGGCCCATGCGGTGGGCAACCGGGTCTACAAGGTGGAAGGGTACGAGGCCAACCCCAAAAGCCGGGGCCGCCTCTGCCCCCGGGGCCAGGGCGCGCCCCAGACCACCTACGACCCCGACCGCCTGAAGCGGCCCCTCATCCGGGTGGAGGGCACCGAGCGGGGTGAGGGCAAGTACCGGGTGGCCACCTGGGAGGAGGCGTTGGACCACGTGGCCGAGAAGATGCTGGCGATCCGGGAAAAGTATGGCCCCGAGGCCATCGCCTTCTTCGGTCACGGCACCGGGGACACCTGGTTCGTGGACTTCCTCCCCGCCGCCTGGGGCAGCCCCAACGCCGCTAAACCCTCCGTGGCCATCTGCACCGCTCCCCGGGAGGTAGCCTCCCAGTGGGTCTTCGGAAGGCCCATCGGCGGCCACGAGCCCGTGGACTGGGAAAACGCCCGCTACATCGTCCTCATCGGCCACCACATCGGCGAGGACACCCACAACACCCAGCTGCAGGACTTCGCCTTGGCCTTGAAGAACGGGGCCAAGCTGGTGGTGGTGGACCCCCGCTTCTCCACCGCCGCCGCCAAGGCCCACCTGTGGCTTCCCATCAAGCCCGGCACCGACACCGCCTTGCTCCTCGCCTGGATCCACGTGCTTATCTACGAGAACCTTTACGACAAAGACTATGTGGAGAAGTACACCACAGGCTTCGAGGAGCTCAAGGCCCACGTGAAGGACTTCACCCCTGAATGGGCCGAAAAGCACACGGAAATCCCCGCGGCGACCATCCGCCAGGTGGCCCGGGAGATGGCGGCCCACAAGCCCCGGGCGGTCCTGCCCCCCACCCGGCACAACACCTGGTACGGGGACGACACCTACCGGGTGATGGCCCTCCTCTACGTCAACATCCTCCTGGGCAACTACGGGCGGCCGGGCGGCTTTTACATCGCCCAAAGCCCCTTCCTCCCCGAGTACCCCCTGCCCCCCCTACCCCTCAGGCCCGCCGCCGGGGGGGGCGCGGGGCCTGCGGCCGTCGACGCCGAGCCTGAGGGCTTCCGTCCCAAAGCGGACAAGGACAAGTTCTTCGCCCGCACCACCGCCATCCAGGAGCTCATCGAGCCCATGATCACGGGGAAGCCCTACCCCATCCGGGGGCTCATCGCCTACGGCATCAACCTGTTCCACTCCATCCCCAACGTCCCCCGCACCAAGGAGGCCCTGAAGGGCTTAGACCTCTACGTGGCCATCGACGTCCTGCCCCAGGAGCACGTGATGTGGGCGGACGTGATCCTGCCCGAGGCCACCTACCTGGAGCGCTACGACGATTTCGTGACCGTGGCGCACAAAACCCCCTTCATCCAGCTCCGCGTCCCCGCGCATGAACCCCTCTTCGACACCAAGCCCGGCTGGTGGATCGCCCGGGAGCTGGGCCTCAGGCTGGGCCTGGAGGAGTTCTTCCCCTGGAAGACCATCGAGGAGTACCTGGACACCCGCCTGCAGGCCATCGGCTTCGACCTGGAAACCATGAAGGCCATGGGCACCCTGGTGCAGCGGGGCCGGCCCTGGCTGGAGGACTGGGAGCGGGAAGGCCGCCTCCCCTTCGGCACCCCCTCGGGGAAGATCGAGCTCTACTGCCGGGCTTTCAAGGAGGCGGGGCACTCCCCCCTCCCCGTCTTCACCCCGCCGGAGGAGCCCCCGGAGGGTTACTACCGCCTCCTCTACGGCCGCAGCCCCGTGCACACCTTCGCCCGCACCCAGAACAACTGGGTCCTCATGGAGATGGACCCGGAAAACGAGGTCTGGATCCACCGGGAGGAGGCCAAGAAGCTGGGCCTGAAGGACGGGGACTATGTGATCCTGGTGAACCAGGACGGGGTGCGGGAAGGCCCGGTGCGGGTCAAGGCCACGGAGAGGATCCGCAAGGACTGCGTCTACATCGTCCACGGCTTCGGGCACAAGGCCCCTCTCATGAAGATCGCCCACGGCCGGGGAGCCTCCGACAACTACCTGCAGACCCGCTACCGGCTGGACCCCATCTCCGGCGGGGCGGGCCTCCGGGTGAACTTCGTGAAGCTGGAAAAAGCCCAAAGGCCCAGGCTACCCTCCCTCACCACCCTGGCCAAGCGGCCCTTTGACGAAAAAAGGAGGATGTGATGCCCCGGTACGCCATGGCCATCGACCTCAGCCTCTGCGTGGGCTGCGCCGCCTGCGCGGTGGCCTGCAAGATGGAGAACGAGGTACCCCCCGGCGTTTTCAACCTTTGGATCCGGGAGCGGGAGGTGGGGGTCTACCCGGACCTCCTGGTGGAGTTCCGCCCCGAGCAGTGCCTGCACTGCGAAAACCCGCCCTGCGTGCCCGTCTGCCCCACGGGGGCCAGCTACCAGACCCAAGACGGCCTGGTCCTGGTGGACCCCAGGCGGTGCATCGCCTGCGGGGCCTGCATCGCCGCCTGCCCCTACGACGCCCGCTACCTGCACCCGGCAGGCTACGTGAGCAAGTGCACCTTCTGCGCCCACCGGCTGGAAAAGGGGCGCGTTCCCGCCTGCGTGGAAACCTGTCCCACGTACTGTCGCACCTTTGGGGATCTGGACGATCCGGAAAGCCCCGTGTCCCAGGCCCTAAGGGCAGCGGAACGGGTGGACGTGCTCCGGCCCGAGCAGGGCACCAGGCCCAAGCTCTTCTACCTGAACGCCCCCTCCAAGAAGGGGCTTACCCAGGAAAGGGAGGTGCGCCATGACTGAGTTCTACGGCCTCCCCAACGCGGGGGAGTTCTGGCACTGGACCAACGCCCTCCACTTCGTGTTGGTGGGGTTGGCGGGAGGCATAGCCCTCCTTGCGGCCCTCCTCCAGCTTAGGGGGCACGAGGAAGCCCGGCGCTACACCCTCTTGGCCCTGCTCTTCATCGCCTTGGACCTCTTCGTCCTCTGGGCGGAATCCCCCGCCCGCTTCCGCTTCACCCACGTCTGGCTCTTCCTCTCCTTCCGCCCGCAAAGCCCCATCTGGTGGGGCGCTTGGGGGCTGGCCCTGGCCTTCCTCTCCTCCGGGCTCCTCTACCTGGAGAAAGGGCCCAGGAAGCCTCTGGCGTGGATCCTCCTGCTGTTCAGCCTGGTAGCCCTTTCCTATCCGGGAATGGCCTTAGCGGTGAACGGAAACCGTCCTCTCTGGAACGCCCTCTTGGCTGGTCTCTTCCCCCTCACCGCCCTGGTCTTGGCCCTGGGGGTGGCGGCCCTTCTCCGAAGCGGGTGGGCCCTTTACCCCTTGCGCCTCCTGGCGGGAGCCTCCCTCCTCTTGGCCCTCCTCTACCCCCTCACCCTCTCTCCGGAGGCCCGGGAGCACCTTTGGGAGGAAGGCGGCCTCCTCTACGGCCTCCTCCTCCTCCTGGGCCTAGGGGTCTTCTGGCGGGAACGCCTGGCCCCCTGGGCGGGGCTCCTGGCGGCGGCAGGGCTCAGGGCCCTGCTGGTGGCGGTGGGGCAGTGGCAAGGTTTTGGCCTTTAGGGGCTGGTGCCCCTAGGGAATCCAAAGGAGGTGTGCGATGAAAGGCATGAAGAAGCTCGCTTGGCTAGGTCTCTTGCTGGTCCTTCCGGTTTTGGCCCAGGCCACCACGACCACCTTCTCCGCCCTCACGGTACGGGAGCTGGGCAACTTCCTCACCACCCTGCCCGCGGACTTCTACGGCATCCAGCCCGCCGCGGCCAAGCAGATGATGGACACCCTGGACGTCTTCGTCTTGGACGTGCGGGAGCCCTCGGAGTACAAGGATGGCCGCATCCCGGGGGCGGTGAACATCCCCATCCGCGACCTGCCCAAGAAGGTGGGCGAGCTCCCTAAGGGTAAGCCCATCATCGTCTACTGCGGCATCGGGCACCGCGGGGCCATGGCCTTGGTCTTCCTGAAGGGCCAGGGCTACAACGTGAAGAGCATCCTGGGCGGGTACAAGGCCTGGACCGGGGCTAACCTGCCCGTGGAGAAGTAGGGCTTGAAGCCAAGGGCGGGGCCTTAGGGCCCCGCCCTGAACCCTTTACCCCCTAGCCTTCATCAAAGTAGGTGAGCCTGGGGTGCTTGTTGGCCAAAAGCTCGTCCAAGCGGCGCACGGGGGTGGAGTAGGGCGCGTGCTCCAGCCACTCTTTAGGCTTTTTCAGGAGCTCTCCCAGGGCCTCGGCGAAGGCCTCGAGGGTCTCCTTGCTCTCGGTCTCCGTGGGCTCCACCATGAGGGCCTCCTTGACGATCAGGGGGAAGTAGACCGTGGGCGGGTGGAAGCCAAGCTCCAAAAGCCCTTTGGCCAGGTCCAAGGCGCGGAAGCCCTGGGGGGGCTGGGCCACGAACTCGTGCATGCAAGGCCCGTCGTAGGGCACCCGGTAGCCCTTTGCCTTCAGGAGCTCCTTCAGGTAACGGGCGTTGAGGACGGAAAGGGCCGCGGCCTTCTTGAGGCCAGGAAGCCCCAGGGTGCGGATGTAGGCCCAGGCCCGCACCAGGGCCAGAAAGTTGCCGTGGAAGCTCCGCACCCGGCCGATGCTCTTGGGCAGGTCAAAGTTCAGGTAGAAGCCCTCCTCGCCCCGTTCCACCGTGGGCACGGGCAGGTAGGGGGCCAGGTGGGCCTTCACCCCCACGGGACCCGAGCCCGGCCCCCCGCCCCCGTGGGGCACGGTGAAGGTCTTGTGGAGGTTCAGGTGCACCACATCAAAGCCCATGTCCCCGGGGCGGGCCCAGCCCATGACGGCGTTCAGGTTGGCCCCGTCGTAGTAGAGCTGCACCCCCGCCTCCTTGGCCAGGCGGGAGATCTCCAGGATGCGCCTTTCAAAGAGGCCCAGGGTGTTGGGGTTGGTGAGCATGATGGCGGCCACGTGGGGGCCGAGCTCCCGCTTCAGGGCCTCGAGGTCCACCTCCCCGTCGGGCCCGGAGGGCACCTCCTTCACCTGATAACCCGCCATGCTGGCGGTGGCCGGGTTGGAGCCGTGGGCGGAGTCGGGCACCAGGACAAGCCTGCGGGTCTTACCCTCCCCCCGGTCCTGGTGGTAGGCGCGGATGATGAGGATCCCGGTAAGCTCCCCGTGGGCCCCGGCCGCGGGCTCCAGGGTGATGGCGTCCATGCCGGTAAGGGCCTTCAGGTACTCCCCAAGCTCCCACATGAGCTCCAGGGCCCCTTGGGCCGTGCTGGGGTCCTGGTAGGGGTGGAGGTCGGCGAAAAGCCTCGCGGCCTCCTCGTGGAGCTTGGGGTTGTACTTCATGGTGCAGCTCCCCAAGGGGTAGAAGGTGGTGTCCACCCCCACCTGGCGGCGGGAGAGCCCCGTGTAGTGGCGCACCAGGGTGAGCTCGTCCACCTCGGGAAGCCGGGGTGGGTCCTTGCGCAAGAACTTCTCCGGGATGTAGCGGGTGGCCTCAGGCGTCTCCTTCACTAGCCTCAGGCCCCGCCTTCCCGGACGGCTTCGCTCAAAGATCAGGGGGTAGCTCATGCCAACACCTCCCGCATGGCCGCTTGCAGGGCCAAAAGGTCCTCCTCCCGGTGGAGCTCCGTGGCGGCAAAGAGGGCGAGGTTCTCCCCGTACTCCTTCGGCACCGGGGTGGCGGCATGGAAGCCCCTTGCCGCCAGGGCTTCCCGCACCGTCTGGGGTTCCTTGGGAAGCCTGAGAACAAACTCGTTGAAGAAGGGCTTTGGGGTGAAAGGCTCCACCCCCGGGATCTCCAAAAGAAGCTCCCAGAGGCGGTGGGCCATGGCCACCCCGCTTAGGGCCACCTCCTTGAGCCCTTCGGGCCCCAAGGCCGCCAGGTACATGGCCCCCATGAGGGCGGTGAGCTGGGCGTTGGTGGTGATGTTGCTCTTGGCCTTGGCCCGGCGGATGTACTGCTCCCGGGCCTGGAGGGTGAGGATATAGCCCCGCTTGCCCTCGGCGTCCACCGTCTCCGAGACCAGCCGCCCCGGCATTTGCCGCACGAAGGCCTTCTTGGTGGCCAGGTAGCCGAAGTGGGGACCGCCAAAGCCCATGGGCAGGCCCAGGGTCTGCCCGTCCCCCACGGCGATGTCCGCTCCGTAGGCCCCCGGGGGCTTCAGCACCCCCAAGGAGAGGGGATCGGCCACCGCCACCAAGAGGGCTCCCGCCCGGTGGGCGGCTTCCGCCAGGGGGGCCAGGTCCTCTAAGGCCCCCAGGAAGTTGGGGTTCTGGGCCACCACCGCCCCTACCCCCTCGGGCACCTCCACCGCCGGGGTCCGCCCGCCCTCCAGGGGCAGGGTGCGGAGGGAAGCCCCCACCGCTTCCAGGTAGGTGAGGAGCACCTGCCGGTACTCCGGGTGGACCCCTTGGGACACCCAGACCTCCATCCGCCCCGTTTCCCTAAGGGCCAAGAGCACCCCCTCGGCCAAGGCCGTGGCCCCGTCGTACATGGAGGCGTTGGCCACCTCGAGGCCCGTGAGCTCGGCGATCATGGTCTGGTACTCAAAGGTGGCCTGCAAAACCCCTTGGCTCACCTCCGGCTGGTAGGGGGTGTAGGCGGTCAGGAACTCCCCCCGGCTCGCCAAGGCCTGGACCACGGGGGGGGTGTGGTGGCCACGAACCCCACCCCCCAAAAAGGCCTTAAAGGCCGGTTTGTTTTTCCCTGCAAGCCGCTTGAGCTCCTCCAGCACCGCCCACTCCGGCAAGGGCTCGGGCAGGGAAATCTCGGGGTTCAAAACCTCCTTTGGCAGGTGCCGGTAGAGGTCCTCGAGGCTTCCGGCCCCCACCCGTTCCAGCATGGCTTGGATCTCTTCTTCGGTATGGGGCGTGTAGTCCATAGGATCATCCTTAAACAAAACCCCCGGGCCATTTGACCCGGGGCCACATAAGGGCTCTGCCGCCCAGCTAAGGGCATCCGGGCACCCCAAAGCCCAAAGCTCGCCATACCGGCCGCCTTATCCTTCGCTCTCCAAAACCTCCTGGTAGCCAGCGGCATCCAGAAGGTCGTCCAGGTGCCCCATGTCCAAGGGACGGATGCGGAAGATCCAGCCCTCCCCGTAGGGGTCCTGGTTGATGAGCTCCGGGGTCTTCTCCAAGGCGGCGTTCACCTCCACCACCTCCCCGGCCACGGGGGCGTAGATGTCGGAGGCGGTCTTCACGCTCTCCACCACCGCCACCGCCTCCCCTTTCTCCACCTTCCGCCCCACCTCGGGGAGCTCCACATAGACCACGTCCCCCAAAGCGTCCTGGGCGTAGTCGGTGATGCCCACCAAAACCGTGTCCCCCTCGGGCAGGGCCCACTCGTGGGTCTTGGTGTAAAAGCGGTCCTTGGGTATGTCCATAGCGCCTCCTAACCCCCGCTATTTTAGCGGCACAAAGGGCAACGGGCTAAGGGAAGCCCCCGCCTTGCGGCCCCGAACCTCCACGAAGAAGGGCTCTTGCGCCTCTTTCTCCACGTAGGCCAAGGCGATGCCCTTTTCCAAAAGGGGAGAATAACCCCCGCTGGTTACCCGGCCCACCGCCCGGTCGCCGGAGTACACCCTATACCCCTCCCGGGGAATCCCCGCCTCCAGCACCAGACCAACGAGCTTCTCAGCGCACGGCCTAGCCAGCATCGCCTCCTTGCCGTGGAACTCCTTCTCCTTCTTCACCACCCAGGCCCAGGGGGTGCACAGGGGGTTGGTGTCGTCGGTTAGCTCGTGGCCGTAGAGGGGAAACCCAGCCTCCAGCCTCAGGGTGTCCCGGGCCCCCAGGCCCGCCGGGGTCGCTCCCGCCGCCAAAAGGGCTTCAAAAACCGCCTCGGCATCCTCGGGAGCCAGGAAGAGCTCAAAGCCATCCTCCCCCGTGTACCCGGTGCGGGCCAGCCGGGCGGGCCTACCGGCCACCTGGGCGGTGAACACATCATTCTTCCGCTTTTGGGAAAGGTCCGTATCCGTCAGGCCCTGGAGAAGGGAAGCCGCCTTCGGACCCTGCAAGGCCAAGAGGGCGGTTTCCTCGGAGATGTCGGCAAGCTCCACGGCAAAGCCCTGGGAGAGCTTCTTAAGGTGCGCCCAGTCCTTGGCGATGTTGGCGGCGTTCACCACCATGAGGTACTCCTCCTCGGCGAGCCGGTACAGGTAGATGTCGTCCACCACGCCCCCTCGGGCGTTGGGGAGCATGGAGTACTGGGCCCGGCCTACCTTTAGCTTGGCGGCGTCGTTGGCTGTGGCCCACTGGAGGAAGGCCAGGGCCTCGGGGCCCCGGATGAGGAACTCCCCCATGTGGCTCACGTCAAATAGCCCTGCACCCCGGCGCACCGAAAGGTGCTCCTCGCGGATGGAGGTGTACTGCACCGGCAGCGCGTAGCCCGCGAACTCCACCATGCGCCCCCCGTGGCGCAGGTGGGCTTCATAGAGTGGGGTCTTCTTCATGGCAAGGCCATCTTACCCCCAACACGGGGGATGCGCTGGGGACAAAAAGCCTCCGCACGGGGTTCCCTGCGCTTCCCCCCAGGCCCACCCGTTCCTAGCCGCTCAACTTCAGAAAAGCTCCCGCCTCAGGGCCTCGGCGGAGTTGTCCTCCAGGACCTCCTCCCGCTTGGTGGCCCAGGCGGGGAAGGGAAAGCGCACCAGGAGGGGCACGGGGATCTCGGGCTGGGAAAGGATCACCATCCCCTGGGGCAGGATCAGAGCCCGTTGGCGGAAGGAGGCGGGAAGGTAGCGGTACTCGGGCCGCTCGGCCTCGGCGGCGTCCAGGCGGCCCACTACCCGGATGGCGGCGTTGCCCACCACCCTGCGCTCCACCTCGCTAGCCGTCTGCTGCGCCCCGATGAGGATCACCCCCAAGGAGCGGCCGCGCTCGGCGATGTCCAGGAGGACGTCCTTGATGGGGCTCTCCTCGTCCCGGGGGGCGTACTTGTTGAGCTCGTCCAAGACGATGAAGACCCGGCCCCGGTACTGGCCCCGCTCCTTGCGCTCAAAGAGGTCCTTGAGCAAAGCGCCCACCACGAACATCTGCGCCTGGGGGTGGAGCTTGGCCAAGTCCACCACGTGCACCTGCTCCCCTTTTAGGGGGTCCGGGGGGTTGCCGGGGCGGTCGCCCCGGAGGAGGTGGCCCACGTTTTCCACGCTGGCGCGCAGGCGCCGCACGAAGGCCTCGAGGGTCCCTCGGGCCTGCCGGGCGGTCCAACCCCGGTCTCCCTCCCCTTCCCCGCTTTCCGGGCCCAGGAGCTTGAACTCCAGGTAGCGCACCAGCTCGGCAAAGCTCTGGAGGCGCACCCGGCCCAGGGCGTCGAAGGTGATCCCCTCCGGCAGGTCTTCCCCGGGCCAGTCCTCCACCAAAAGGGCCGGGCCCTTCTGCTTCTCCGCCAGCCGCCTGAGCTTCTCCGCCACGTGGACCACCAAGAAGCCCAGGTTGGTAAGCGCCCCCTTGTCGGCGAAGAGGAAGGGGAGGAGGCCCCTTTGGGCGAACTGCACCAGGTCCCAGTGGTAGGCCCGCACCCCCTCCAGCCGGGTGTCCACGTCCGGCAGGTACCCCTCCTTCTTGGGCGGGGCCAGGAAGGCCACGCTCCCGAAGGGGGTGGCGGGCAGGCCCAGCCGGGCGTACTCCTTCCGGGCCTCCTCCGTGAGGCGGGCGTTGGTCTTGTCCAGGAAGAAGAGGTCTTCCCCCTTCACGTTGAAGAGGAGCACCTTGGCCTGGTGGGCATCCTCCAGCACGCCGCTTTCCAGGAGGCTCTTGAGGAGAAAGGTGGCGTAGCTGGTCTTGGCCGCCACCCCGCTGATGCCGGAGATGTTGACGTGGCCCCCTTTGACCCCGTTCAGGAACTCCAGGTTGAGGTAGGCCACCTCCCCGTTCTTGAGAAGCCCTGCCGGGAGCTTGGTGCTCCCCCTCTGGTTCCTCATGGCCTCGTAGTAGAGGGCAAGCTCCAAGTCCCCCCCTTGCGCCAGGTAGACGGGGGAGCCAGGGTCTGGGGGGAAAAACTCCTCGGGCAGGATGCGGGTCACGCTCACGTGGGCCACGTAGGCCAGGGAAACGGGGATCTTGCCCTCCACCGCCAAAAAGGTGTCCGTGTCAAAGTTCTCCCCCTCGTGGGCCTTGGCCACGTGGTCCACCATGCCGAAGTAGCGCACCTGGCCCACCTTGGGGTGGTATCCCTCCACCACCACCAGGTCGTCCAGGCGCAAAAGCCCCTCCCCCTCCACCCCCACCCAGAACTCCAGGGGGGTGGCCTCCCGGCTTCCCAGCACCACGCCGATCCGCTCCACCCTTCACCTCCCAAGATGCCTGGCCAGCATGCGGGCCACCACCTCGCGGCTTCCCATCCTTCGGGCCAGCTCCCGCTCCAGCCCCCCCACGGGCAGGAGGTTCTGCGGAGCCCGGGGGTCTTTCACCGGGTGAGAGGCCAAGGCGGGGAAGAGGCTTAAGGATAGGTCCGCCAGGGCGCCGAAATCCCCCTGTAGCGGGGTTTCCACCCGCAAAAGCCCGCTTTCCGGCGGGCGCACCCCCTCCGGGGGCAGGGGCAGGCGCAGGTACCAGCTGGCGAGCTCCATCCCCTGCCTGCGCACCCGAAAGGCCGGGGTGCGCTCCCCTGGGGCCAGGGCGCGGAGGAGGGCCTCCTCCTCCTTGGGCAGGTACCGGGCCCAGTGGGTCTTGATGTAGCCCAGCACCGGGCCTTCCCGCACCGCGCGCACCGGCCCGTCCACCACCAAGAGCCCCCCCACTAGCTCCTTGGCCAGTTCCTGCTCCAGGCCAGCCCGGGCTTGGCGCAAGCCCTCCTGCAGACCCTCGAGGCCCTCCCCCACCGCGGACACGGGTTCGTAGGCCAGCTCCCCCACGGCCAAGGGCTTCTCCAAGCCAACCCCCACCCGGCGCACCACAGGGGGAAGAAGCCGCATCCTTCCCCCCTCCCACACCACCGTCCCTGCGGCCACGCACCCCAGGAGGGCAAGCCGCTCCCCGTCGGAGATCAGGGCCTCGGCCCGCTCCCGCCCGTCTAGGAAGTAGAGAGGCTCGGGCCAGGGTTGGGGAGGAGCGGTCCTGGCCTCCCAGGACTCCTCCAGGAGGTGGAAGGCCTCGGGCTCGCTCCCCCGGAGAAGGGCCTCTTCGGCCTCCTGCCAGGGGAGGTCCAGGGCGTAAAGCCGCCAGGCCATGCCCCTAGATTACCGGGGCCGGGCGGTAGGGCAGGTACTTGGGCTCCCAGAAGCGGGAGCGCACGAACTCCATGAGCCCCTTGAAGGAAAGCCCCTTTACCCGCTCCTCCTCGGCCACCCCGTCCTCGAGGGCCTCCTGCATGACCCGGGCCGCCACGTAGGGGGAAACCTCCCGCAGGCGAGCCACCGGCGGGTAAAGGAGGTCTGGGAAGTGGGCCTTGGTGTAGTCGTAAAGGGCGTAGGCCGCCTCCAGGACCATGCCGTCCGTGACCTCCCGGGCCCGGGCCAAAACCGCCCCAAGGCCTAGGCCCGGGAAGATGAAGGCGTTGTTCCCCTGGCCGATGGGGATGGTGCGCCCCATGTACCCCACCGGGGGGAAGGGGCTCCCCGCCGCCACCAAAGCCCGGCCCTCCGTCCAATAGATGAGGTCGTCGGGCAGGGCCTCGGAGGCCGAGGTAGGGTTGGAGAGGGGAAAGATGACGGGGCGCTCGCTAAAGGCCAACATGGCCTTGGCCACAGGCTCGGTGAAGCTCCCTCCCTGACCGGAAAGGCCCAGGAGGACGGTGGCCTTGGCGTTGCGGATGGTCTCCAGAAGGCCAGGGTAGGGACCGGAGAACTCCCAGCCCGCAAGGCGCTCGGGCCGCTGGGCGTAAGGACGCTTGTAGTCCTCCATGCTCCGCCCCTCCACCAAAAGCCCCTTGGAGTCCAGCACCAGCACCCGGGCCCGAGCTTCCTCCTCGGAAAGGCCTTCCCGCTTCATGCCCTCCCGCAGGGCCCAAGCCACCCCGATACCCCCGGCGCCCGCCCCATAAATCACGATCACCTGCTCGGAAAGCTTCTCCCCCTTCAGACGGCAGGCGGAGAGCACCCCTGCCAAAGCCACCGCTCCTGTCCCCTGGATGTCGTCATTGAAGGAGGGTATCACCTTGCGGTAACGCTCCAAAACGGCGAAGGCCGTCTCCTTGGCAAAGTCCTCCCATTGGATTAGGGCCTTGGGGTAGCGCTTGCGCACCGCCTCCACGAACCGGTCCAGGAAGCGGTAGTACTCTTCCCCCCTCAGGCGCTTGTGCCGCACCCCCAGGTAGAGGGGGTCGGCCAGGAGGTCTTCCCGGTCGGTGCCCACATCCAGCTCCACGGGCAGGGTCTTGTCCGGCCCCACCCCCCCTGCGGCGGTGTAGAGGGTGAGCTTGCCGATGGCGATGGCCATGCCCCCGTACCCCTGGTCCCCGATGCCCAGGATGGCGGAGGAGTCCGTGGCCACGATGAGGCGGACCTCCTCCAGGGGAACGTTGGCCAGGGCCTCCTCGATGTGGCCGATGTTTCTGGTGCTGGCGGTGAAGCCCCGGGGGTAGCGGTAGATGTGGGAGAACTCCCGCACCGCCTCCCCCACCGTGGGGGTGTAGAGGATGGGAAGCATCTCCTCCAGGTGGTCCACCAAGAGGGCGTAGAAGAGCACCTCGTTGCGGTCCTGAAGGTGGCGGAGGTAGATGTGCTTCTCCAAGGGGCTCTGGATCAGGCGGTAGCGGCGGTAAACCCGCTCCTTTTGCTCCTCCAGGGTGTTCACGTGGGGGGGGAGGAGGCCCTCGAGGCCCAAGGCTCTCCGCTCCTCCTCCGTGAAGGCCGTGCCCTTGTTGAGAAGGGGAAGCCGAAGCAAAAGAAAACCGGAAACGTAGGGCTCCAGGTAGCGCTCGCCTCGTTCGTCCCGTTTGACATCGTAATAGCGGCTAACCGGCATAGCCCTATTCTTCCACCACCAAAGCGGCAAGGCTAGGGTAGAAACGTCCTGAGCGCGATGTAAAGAGGGGTTGGCCCTCCCCGCACCTGCAAGGGGAGGCCGGGGCACCCCAACGGGTGGGAGGGACCAGGACGGACGCCCAAAGGAAACCCGCCTCCTGCTGGTGGTCCGCTGACAGTGGCCCCTTAGTGGGGGCATGCACATCCTGGTAAACGACGACGACGGCCTCTTCAGCCCCGGGCTTTGGGCTTTGGCAGAGGCGGCAAGCCGCTTTGGCGAGGTCTTCGTGGCGGCTCCGGACGTGGAGCAAAGCGGGGTGGGCCACGCCATCACCATCGCCCACCCCGTGCGGGCCCTCCCCCACCCATACCCTTTGCCGGGCCCCCACTTTCCCGCCTACCGGGTGCGGGGTACCCCCGCCGACTGCGTGGCCCTGGGCCTCCGCTTCTTCGGCCCCGTGGACCAGGTCCTTTCCGGCATCAACCTGGGGAGCAACCTGGGCCACGAGATCTGGCACTCGGGCACCGTAGCCGCCGCCAGGCAGGGCACCCCGCATCGCCCACCACCTAAGCCTGGACCGGGCCACAGCCCGGCGGGACCTCAGGCGGCGGGTGAAGGGGTGGTTGTGGCTGCGGCGGTGCTACGGGAGCGTGGAGGAGGTGAGGCGAGGGGTGGAGGAGGCGTTGAGGAAGCTGCAGGAGCGCCTGGAGAGGGAAGTGGGGCAAAGCCTATGCAGGGCTACTTAGCCTGGATCAAGCCAAGGGCCAAACCAACGCATTGGGGTGAACAACAGAAAACCCGGGAGTGTCCCGGGTTTTTTCCTCCCCACCCTGGTGGGCGGCGTAGGACTTGAACCTACGACCTCTCGCGTGTGAGCCGAAGGCGACGGTTATGTGCTCCAGAACGGCCTGGTAGCTTTTAGTCTCCCCTAGCGGAAAAATCCCTTCCGGGTAGTGCTAGGTTAAGCGCTTTGGTACACCCTAATCCGAAGCCTCTAGGTGTAATAAGGTGTCAAGCCCGAGGGCGGCCCGGCGGCGGTCCTCCTCCTGGAGGTGCTGGTAGACCCGGAGGGCCAGGGCAGGGTCCGCATGCCGTAGCCGCTCCGCCACCTCCTTGGGGCTCAGGCCGGCCCGGAAGGCCAGGGAGGTGTAGGTGTGCCGGAGGCCGTGGGGGGAAACGTAGGGCACGCCGGCCTTCTGCACCAGCCCCTTCCAGGTGCGGAGGAAGGAGCGGTAGCCCAGGGGGGTCCCCACCTCGGAGGGGAAGATGAGCCCGTGCTCCTCCCACCGGCGGGCCACCGCCTTCTCCTCCTCCTGGGCCAGGCGGTGTTCCGCCAGGAGAGCCTGCGTCCGGGGGTCCAGGTAGAGGTAGCCCTGGGACCTGGGGGTCTTGGTGGGCCCCAGGGTGCCGTCCCGGCGGAGGGTGTGGCGGATCCAGAGGCGATCCCCCTCCCAGTCCTCCCAGCGGAGGGCCAGGGCCTCCCCTATCCGGAGACCGGTGGCCAGCATGAGGGCAAGCATGGGGTAAAGGCGGTGCCCCTCCGCGGCCTTCAGGAACTGGGCCGCCTCCCCCGCACTCCAGGCCCGGGCAGGGCGCACCTGGCCCGAGGGGGGCGGGTCCACGGCCTCCACGGGGTTCCGTTCCAGGAGGCCCGCCCTCACCGCGTCCCGTAAGGCGGCCTTGAGGAACTGGTAGGCGTGGCGGCGGACCGAGGGGGAAAGCCCCCGCTCTGCCAGCTCCGCAAAGAGGGCCTGGATGGCGAGGGGGTTCAGGCGGGGCAGGGGGGTAGAGGCCAGGGGCTCCAGGAGCTGAAGGTAGTGGCGGTAGGTGTTCAGGGTGGCCGGCCTCAAGCCCTTGCTCTTGGCCCGGTGGTCCGCCCAGTGGCGCAGCCAGTCCCCGAGGCGGAGGCGGCCCGGGTCCTGCACCACGGCGTAGCCCGCCTTGGGCAGGAGGCGGGCTAACTTTTCCGCCACCTCCCGGCGGGTGCGGCCATACACCCACTTCTTCTTCTGCCGCCCATCCGGCCCGTAGCCCACCGTGACGAAGCCCGCCCAGCGCCCGTCCTTGCGCTGGAAGATGCTGCCTTCACCTTTGCCTCTACGGGACATGCCAAGCCCTTCTCAGGTTCGCCCAAATGCTTTGGGCCTCCTGAAGGTACTTCTGCAAGCTATTAGGGTCCGGACACTTGTAGCGGACCTCAAAGCTGAGGCTGAGGAGGTGGTTGTAAGCCTTCCTATGCTTCCTTGCTACCCCAGCCCTTTTGAGGAGGGACTTGACCTCTTGGTGGTCTTCCGGCTCATCGTTAATGCCCCGGTGGATCAGGTAGGCCCTCGCCTGATGGTAGGAAGCGTAAAAAAAGGCCGTGACCGCCCAATCCTTGTAGGTTCCACCTGCCAAAGTGAGGGCCAGGGTCTCGTTATGGATGGCCTGGGCTTTGTGCTGGTTCAGGTGGGGCATCTTCGCTCAGGAGAATGACGGTGATGTCTTCCAACCCGTACTTTTCCTCCACATCCAGGGCAAGGTCGTAGATGGGTTCTAGCTCCTCGTAGGTGTAGCGCTCCGGAGGATGGTAAGCGTAGAGAAGGATGTACCCCTTCCTTACCTGCGGTTCCTCAAAGCGGGTGATGAGGCCTTCCTCCCGGAACCTCTCAAGCCCCTGGATGAGTTCTTGTACGGCCTGACGCTCCACCCTGAGGTCATCTTCCCTTTCCTTCTGGAGCCTGACAAGAATCACCTGAACATTTTCCTCAGGGATAGTCCTCAAGAGCAGAGCGAAGAGGCCCCTTTGAGTCTCCTCAAAATAGCGCACAGGGATTTTTTTTGGTGGAGGGAAGAAGGTAGTGCGTATTTGCTCCTCCCAAATCCTTTGCGAAGTGATGGCGCTTGGCATCCTAAACCTCCTCCCCCACAGCTTGCAGAAACTGCTTCAGAGTTTCGTACAAAAACTTTGCCTGCGGAGGGGTAAAAGCATAAGCCCCTGTAAGGGTCAAGTGCATGGCATGCTCACTCGTGCTGTTTCCCTTAGGAAGGGGCATCCCGGACAAGAGACCTAAAGTGAGGATCTTTAGCTCAAGGTTTTGGTTGATGACCACGCCGCTCACGTAAACCGGTGTTACCCTATCAGGGGGGATGTAAATCTGCTCCGGAAGGTCGGGCTTTTCACTCATACCAAACCTCCTTTTACTTCCTATGGCGGCTTACGGTCATGCCGCTCACGTAAAGAGGCACGGCCCGGTAGGGGTCCGAGATGGAGAAGCGCTGGGGGGGTGGGGTTTGTTGGTCAGGCATGGGGTACCTTCCTGCTTTTCACCTAACAACACAGGTCCCGTCAGGTCTTTGTTGTCCAAGGCGTGTAGGGGATTCGTAATAGTCCCAATACAAGCCGTACAGCCTTTCACGAGCGTGGCGGACAACAACAACATCGCCCGGAACATACCGTGAAAGCTCGTAACGGACAGAGCTCACAAAGGGGGTTGGAACTCCGTTGATTGCTACTATGACATCCCCCTCACGAACACGCGCCAAATATAGGGGGCCTCCACTTTGCAGGGAAACGATTTTTGCTCCCCTGGGATTTTGATGGTCTTGAAGATAAGCGCCAAGGCAAGCAGGCCCAGCAGTAGGGGGCTCAAAATCGGGAAGAGTGACGGTAACGGGGGAGCAAGCGGTGAAAATGTAGGCTCCTAACAGAAGGCCGAAAAGCACCCTCATACTCACACCTCCCTAATGCTGATTACCCGGTAAACCTCCCCCACGATCTTCGCTTCATCTGGGGTGAGGATGGGGCCCTTGGGGTTGTCCGAGGCGAGAACCCAACCGCTCTTGGTGCGGCGGGCCCGCTTGACGGTAAGGCCGTCCCCTATGATCTCCACCAGGAAGACCTTCCCCTCCCTAAACTCCTTGAGGTTCTGGTCCACCAGGACGTAGTCCCCATCCCGGATGCCACCTTCTTCCCCGTTGTCCATGCTGTCCCCTTCTACCCGGAAGACGATGCTCCCCGGGCGAAGCCAGCGCTTAGTGATGGGGATGTGCTCCACCGTGGGCCAGGGGCGGCCCCCCGAGGCAGAGCCGATGACCGGGACAAGCTCAATCTCATCTGGCGAGACGGGCTTAGCGTCTCCGCCTCGCTTGGGCTGGGTGTAGATGGAGGGGACCTCCAGGCCCGTAGCTTCAGCAAACTCTTCGGGGGTCCAGCGGAGAGTGGCCAAAATGCGGTCTAAAGTGGCAGGCTCCTTATAGGCAAGGTAGCGTATAGCGTTCTCAACGTTTGGCAAAAAGCGGGTTGCTGCCCAGCTTGGGCTCTTCCCAACCTTAGTGGAAAAAGAGGCTTGGGAAATCCCTAAAGTCTTTAAGCGGGCCTTGATCGCTTCCGCCGGGTCTTTAACGGCCACCATAAAACCCCTTACCACTTAGGGTAATGAGGCAATAACTACAGGTGGTATTGACAAAACCTTAAGTAGTAGTCACAATGGGTGACGATGACCGGAGTGGGCCAGAAGCTAAGGGAGCTAAGGCTCAAGCGGGGCCTAAGCCAAACCAAGTTAGCTCAAAAAGTGGGGGTTTCTCAAACATTCATTTCCGCCTTGGAGATGGGGCTTAAACAGCCCAGTTTAAAAACCCTTTTGGCTTTGGCGGATGCTCTTTCTGTTTCCCCCGATGAGTTGCTACATGTAGCGGCTGAGGAGGTTCCCCATGATTCCTGACTGGGCCCCCATCCTGGCGACCTATCTCCTCGGGGTCTTCCTGGCCCTCTCTACCCTGCTCCTCTACCTGCAGGGCCGCGGCCTTAAGCCCGGCCCTGTCGTGCTTGCGGTTGTTTCGTTTATCGCCGGGGTGGCCGGGATCCTCCTGGCCTACCTGGCCGCCCTGGCGGCGTGGGGAGGTGGAAGGTGAAGCGGGAAGGGTTCTGGTGGCGTTGGGGTTTAGACGCCGTGGGGGGCGTTCTCCTCGGGCTCATCCTCCTTTGGGCCTTGGCCAACGCCCCCGCGGTGGGGAGGTGAGGCATGGACAAGCCGGTGTACCGGGTGGACGAGGTGGCAAAGTTGCTGGGGGTCTCAAAGGACACGGTCTACGAGCTGGTACGCGCTGGGCGCATCCCCCACAAGCGCATCGGGCGGCGGATCGCCATCCCCAAGGTCCTCTTCATGGAGTGGCTCAACACGCCGGACCCCTGGGAGTCCTACGACGTGCCCCGGCGTAGGGAGGTGAGGCCATGACGGAAGTGCAGGGCAGGGCGGCCAAGATTCTGGCTGGGCGGGCGTTTGAGATCGGCGGGCGCTTCTCCAAGGCGGCCCGGGAGCTCCTGGAGTCCGGGGAGGTGAGCGTGGCCCTGGCCCAGGACCTCCTGCGGCACGCGGCGGCCTTCCACCTGGCCGTGGTGCTTCTGGAGGAGGGCCAGGAGGAGGAGGCCATCCGGACCCTGAACCACCCGCACCGCATGCGGGGGTACGAGGTGCCCTAGGGGGTGGGGGATGCTGGACATGGAGCGCATAGAGGCTGAAGAGCGGGCCCAGGGCATCCAGCACGTGCGGGTCATGCCCAGGTGGAAGGCCGGTATGCGCCGCCTGGCCCGGGCGGGCTACATCGTCTCCCTCCGGCGGGAGATCGGCCCCCGGGACGGGGAGTACTGGTTCTGGGCCCGGGCTTCCTACCTGGACGAGGGCCTTTTTGACTCCGGCCTCCGCCTGGTGGCCGAGGTGGGACCCTTCCCCGAGCCCGACCAGGCCGTCCAGGCCCTTCTCGGGGAGGTGGGGGTGTGACGGTGCAAACCCCCGACCGGACTTTCCATCTGGGAGAGGCTCCTAACGTGGCCGGGTTGGTGCGGGCTCTTCGCGAGCGGGGGTACAAGACCTCCTTTGAGCTCAGCTACTACACGATGGAACTTTCCCCCAGCAGCCCGGTCAGCATGATCCTCTGGATCAATGTCTTCTCCCCCGAGCTCGGGGACCGGGCCCATGTGCGGCTCCGCTCCTCAACCTACGCCCGCACCCCCGAAACGGCGTGGCAGATCCTCCCCTCTCCCGTTTTTTGGGGGGCCTACTGGTCCGCAACCGTACCGGGGGGCAAGGGCTCCATCAGGGCCGCCCGGGAGAAAGCCCGGCTGGTGCTGAAGGCCTTCGCCCCCATCATCCCTCCCAACGGGTACATCTACGTCTCCGTTGAGGGCGGCCTGAAGGCCAACGGTTGGCATAAGCCCCAAACCCGCATCTTCGCGGTGAAGAAGCTCCTTGAGGGTCCCCCCTCCGTGTTTGACGAGCTCCCTTCAGACCTCGGCGTGCTGCTGAAGAGCTAACCCCTGCCCCGGGGGCCATCCCCCCGGGGCTTCCCTTCCGGAGGAAACATGGACGCGGAACTCCAAGCCAAGATTGAGGCCATCCGGCAAACAAACCCTGGGATGGCCGAGGCCCTGATGCGGACCTACGAAGCCCTCAGGGCCAAGCAGGAAGGCCAGCAGAAAAGGAGCCCCCATGACGAGGAGGCCCACCAGGACGAGGAAAACCCCCGGCCCCAAAAGGCCGAGAAGGCCCCTCCCCCTCCTCCGGCGGCTCATCCTACCCCCCTACCCCCGGCAGGCCCGGCAGAGGCCCTTAAGGAGGCGGAAAGCCTCCAGGAAAAGCCCGCCCAGGACCTGACCTGGGCCGAGGTGCGCCTCTTTGAGTGGCGGGACCTCCTGGCCAAGGCGGAAGACCTCATCCGCAAGGCCGGGGACTGGGAGGCCCTGGGTCCCCTCCAGCCCCTGGTGCGCCTCCTTGTGGCCTTCGCACTCCGGGAGGGGGCCCGCCACGTACCTGAACGGGAAGCAGCGGTCTTCCTGGCCCAGTGGGAACTGGCCGCGATGCTGGAGGTCTCCACCCGCACCCTGGAGCGCTGGCTCAACGACGACCGCTACGAGCCCTACCGCAGGGTGGCCCAGGACTGGATTGCCTGGGAGACCTGGATGACCTCGGGGGAGGGGATTGGGAAGCCCCACGCGGTCCGGGGGGGCACGGTCTGGCGGGTTCGCGTCAAGCCCGTGCGGCGGAAGGAGGGGCGGAAGATCCGGGTCCTGGCCCCCTACCTGACCCTCCCCTGGCGGAATCTCGCCCAGGACCGCAAGGAAAAGCGCACCGAGCGGACGGCGAATGCGAACTCCGACACAGTGTCGGGATATAAAAGACTCCATCAGTTAGGGAATGGCTTAACTCTCCAGATCTTAGTAGGGGGGCCGTTACCCGCCTTCCAAAGGGAGAAAACCCCGTTACCTTTATATCCCGACACTCGGGCGGCAAGGGACCTCCGGGCCCTCCTCCGGGCCGCCTCCATCCCGGGAAGCCGGGAAGGGCGGCGCTCCTGGGCCCAGGAGGTGGCCTCGGCCATCGCCCGGGCCCTCGGGGACCAGAAGAGCATGGCCTTCTGGCTCCGGATGGTGTGGGCCGCCCTGCGGGTCATCGCCTACGGGGGCGGGGAAGGGGTTTTGCGGGTCCTCTTCCGGGTGGTCTCCATCGCCCAGGAGGCCCGGCAGGACGGCTTTGCCCGCTCCCCGGGGGCCTACGCCCAGCACCTCCTCAAGCGGGAAGGCTTCTTTGACCTGGTGGCCCCCTTCGCGGCGTACCGGGTGGGGTGAACCATGCGGCTGGACCGGATGAACCCCGAAGGCTTGAAGCTGGTCCTTTCCGGCCTACCGGAGAACGCCCGGGCCAAACCGGGGAAACCTGTTTGGACCCTCATCCGCACCTCTGAGGCGGACGGGGTCCAGGTGGGGCTGAAGTGGGACGGCTACGGGTACATCGTCTACCTGAGGCGCCCCAACGGGAAGGAGTACCTTCAGGAGATGGAGGTCATCCTCAGGGCGCTAAACCTGGGCCGCACCCTGGAGATCACCGAGGCCCAGGGTAAACTCCCCCGCAAGTGGGGCCCGAGGAAGTATCTTGTGGCCATCGTGGTGCCCGAGGGAGAGGAGGGAGTGGCATGACCCGGAACACCCTGATCAGCCTGGTGGGCCTGGTGGGGATCGCCCTCTACTTCGCCCTTCAGCCCTCCCGGCCTGCCGCCACGCCGGTGCAGGAGGAACCCTACAGTGCACCCCGGCCTGCCGTCCCGGCGGTGCACGGCGAACAAACCCCGTCCGGGAGCCCGGAAGTGCGGATTGAACTTTTGGGCGAAGCGGCAGGCTGCGGCGCACGAATCACGTCCCTGGGCCGCTCCGGGGCGGAGGTGGTCTTGAGCTACGAGGGGGAGGCCTCCCGGATTTGGGCGAAGTGGCCCGGCGGGACGTACCAAGCCCGTGTGGAAGACGCTTGCTCCGGTTTGACCTGCCGCCTCGTACTACCCCGTCCTGGCATGGGGGAGGTGCAGGTGGGCCTAGACGCGTGCCCAGGGGTGGAAATCCCCTGACACCTGGAGGCGATACGTGGTAGAGTGGGAGCAAATGGAAGAGCTGCGCAAAGGACGCCCTTCACGCCGCCTGTTGGACTTGGCTTCCCGGAAAAGGAACCCCATTCCCCTGGAGCGCCAGCCCCTGGAAGCCCTCCTCTACGCCCTTCTGGGCAACCTCCAGGCGGCCCGGTCCATCGCCCAGGCCCTGGAGGGGGACATCCGCAACATCCACGGCTGGGACATCCGGGACCTGGAGGCCCTTCCCGGGGTGGGGCGGGGGGTGATCGGCAAGCTGGCGGCCCTGGTGGAGCTCATCCGGAGGCTGCACCAGCCGAGGCCCAAGATGTAGTGCCCTGCCGCACATCCAATCAACATCTAGCGGCTTGTGCAAACGTGGTCTGACCCCCTACGGTAGGGAAGGGAAAGGGGTAAGCCCCATAAGGGGGCACCATGACGGCTACCGTGGCTATTGAGAAAGCAAAGCTCCTCCGGAAGGAGAGCGCGGGAGCACTACCCCCTGTCCCTTCGTTGGTCAAGGAGGGGCCAAGGCTTTTCCGGGAACTGGAGGAGTTTGTCCGCGAGAAGTGGGTTGAGCTTCCTCCGGAAGGGCAGGAGGTCCTGAAGGGCTTAGCCTACAGGCTGATCGAGCCCCCCAAGGATTTGCTCACCCGGCTTAAGGCCATTCCGGTGTCCCTTCAGTTGGCCTGGGCAGCTATGAAGGGGCAAATCACCCTCCAGGACCTGGCGGAGTTTTCCCAGGCGGCCCTGGACTTTGCCCGGGCGGTCCTGGACCGCGTGGAGGGAGAGAACCCCGCTTTCCGGGAAAGGGTTTCCCAGGCCTTGCAGGAGGCCTTGGAAGGAAAAACCTCCCCCTTGACCCTGGATGAGCTCCGCTCCGCCATCCTGGACGATTGAAAAGGCCGAGGGCTTCCTCAAAGACCTAAAAAGGCTGGCGAAGAGCCTTTACAAGTCCGATCGGCAGCGGATTGAGTTTGCCGACTACCTTTCATCCCTATACCTGAACTGGGGGGCTACCGGCTTGCCGGTTAGTGCGCCTCCCATGCAAGGTTTTTCGCTTCCTGAAGGGACCCGCCTTCACAAGGTTTACCTAAATCCCCCGGGTACTAGAGGCGCCAGCGGGGAGATGCGCGTCCTCGCGCTGGTCCAAGAGGAGCAGCGCAGGATTGCTCTCCTCATGGCCTACACCCACGCGGAATACGAAAGCCAACCCCCCAAGAGGGAAATCCAAAGGAGAATAGAAGAAGCGCTTTAGCGTCCCCAAGGGCGAAAAGCCGCTTTGCACCGGCGCGGCGGCCTGCCGCTTTGACCCTTTAGGCCGCCTTGCACCGGCAGGTGGGCAGGTCCACCTGCACCTTCGCCTTGCACCTTCCTGCCGAGCTTGATTCTCCCCCCACCCTTCCCGAGCCTGAGGGCATGGCCACCACCTACCGGCGCGTGCCCGTGGACCCGGAGAAACCCCTGGGCCCGGGCACCTACGAGATCGTGGCCGCCCACCGGAGCGGGGACGCTTCCCGGGTTACCCGGGCAGATTTGGAGAGGGCGCTCCAGGCCAAGTACGGCTCCGGGGTGAGGGTCCTGGACTGGGGTAAGAGGGGCGGGGACCTGGTGATCCGCCTCCAGGTCACGTCTTCCCCTTCGGGCTCCGGTTCCTCCGGGCCCACCCTGGACCCCTGGGCCGTGCCCCCCTCCTACGGCGGGTCGGGGTGCGGGTCCCGCTACTGCCCCCAGCCCATGAGCTGGGGCGGGGGCTACGAAGACCTCATCCAGCCGGCCTTCCTGCCGGCCCTTCCCGCCCTCCTCTCCGCGGCGGCGGTGGTGGCGGTCCTGTACCTGACCTTCCGCATCGTGGCGGCCATTAAGGAGACGGTCCAGCTGGTCCCCGAGCCCGCCCGTACCGTGGCCGTGGCGGGTACCGGGGTAGGGGTGGCGGCCCTCGGCCTGGGTGTCCTGGCCCTGGCCGTGTGGCCGAGAAGGAGGAGGTGAACATGCCCAAGCGCAGGAAGACCCGCAAGCGCAAGACCCGGAAGAGCCGGAGGTAAAGAGCCGGAGGTAGGCCATGACCCTGAGGCTTCCCGAGAACCTTTTGGCGGAGAAGGTGGAGATGCCCCCACCGGAGGCCCCCCGTGAGGTGGAGGCCGTCCCCTTGCGGGAGGGGGAGCTGGACCCCGTCCTGACCCGGGCGGTGGAGTCCCAGCCCGAGGTGGGGGTATCCGCGGGATCCCGCGGGAATCCCGGGCCGGAGGTGAAGGGAAAGAAAAGCGTTGAGGAGGCCAAGAACCCAAAGCCCGCCCCTGCCCAGGCTAAACCTACCCTCTCGGGGTACGCCGTGGCCCTTCTGGGCGCGGCCCTGGTGGTGGCGGCGGCGGCCCTAGGCATGAAAGGAGGCACCGGTGCAGGCCCAGCCCCCTGTGGGAACTGCGGAGGCGGAGCCGGAGGTCCTGCCGTTTCCGGCGGGTCCGGCCCCGTCATCTACTGACGGCTTTCAGGACCTGGGGGAGGAGGTCCCCTTCTCTGACCTCCCCCCCGAGCCCCCGCCCATAGAGCCCTTCACCGGAGCCGATTTGGTTCAGGGGGCCACCTGGATCCTCATCCTGGGCCTCCGGCTCCAGTCCCAGGAGGAGGTGGAGGCCTTCACCCGGGCCTTCCAGGGGGGTGTCCTGCCCATGCTCCCCCCGGCCCCGGTGCTGGACGCCCTCAAGGTGGGGGAGGCCCTGGCGGCCTACGGCATCGGGAAGAACCGCCTGCCCCTTCAGGGGGGCCTGGAGGCCCTTCCCCCCTGGCTCCGGATCCTCCTGGGGGCGGGGGTGCTGGCCATGAGCGCCTACGGAGGCATGCGTGCGGTCCAGGAAGTTCGGGCTCGGAGTGCTCCTCCTGCTCCTGTTGGGGGTGCTGATGCTCCACCGGCCCAGGCGTGAACCAAAGCCATGCCCCGAAGCGGAAATCCCCCGCTCAGGCCGGTACTTCTGGCCGCTAAACCCCATGAAGCCCCGACCCGACGCGGGGTTCATGGACCCCAACTACCCAAGCGAGATGGGCTTGCACACGGGGGTAGACCTCAACGGGCCTTTTGGGGGGGACTCCGACTACGGGCAACCGGTGCACGCCATTACCGATGGCCGGGTGGAGGCGGTCCTGCGGAACGTGCCTCCCATGTGGGGCAACATCGTAGTGATTTGGCATCCCGGCCCCGGCATCTGGGCGCGATACGCGCACCTGAAGGACATCTACGTCCGGCGCTGCGACGTGGTCCAGGCCGGCCAGGTGATCGGCACGGTGGGGAAGGGGTACGACAACCGCCTAACCGCCCACCTCCACTTGGACATCCTCATCCGGCGTCCGGAGCGTTGGGATGACTGGCCCGGTCACGACCGAGACCGCCTGCTGGCGCACTACACCGACCCGTGGGCCTTTCTCCAGCGCCAGGCCTTGGCAGGCCGGATGGAGTGGCCGGAGCGGTGGAGGGTCTGATGCCCAAGTTCTTCGTCAAAGCCTTCTCCTGCCCTTCTAAAGGGGATGCCCTGAAAGGGCTTGCCCTTTGCAAGGCCAGGGCGGAAGAGGCGGCTCAGGACGCCAGGGTAGAGTACACCTTTGCCGAGGCCATCCCCTACGAGTTGAAGGACCAGGCGGGCATTGGGCCTTTTTACGTCGTCTGGGGGTACGATGCCCCCAGGCCGCTCCAAATAGGGAACCGGGGGGTTAGCCGCGAAAAGGCCCGGATAGGGGAACCTCCTAGGGGATGGAACCGCTGGAGCCGGGTTCTCAAGGTAGGGAACCGCAAGGTGATTTTTTGGGTCAACTGGAGGGAGCGCGCTTCCCTTTTAAACCGGCTGTTTGGGAAGAGTGGGAAGAGTGAGAAGAGGCCTCAAAGGAGGAAAAGGAGGTGGCGATGAACGCTGATTTTTTAAAAGCAAACGCCTTCCCCCTCGCCGTCCTGGCCGGGGGGGTTTACCTCGGCCTCGGCAGGGTGAAGAACCTGCGGGAGGGGCAAGGTTGCCCCAAGTGCGAGACCGCCCAGGCCGTGGTGGCCTTCGCCCTGGCCGCCTGGGCGGCGTGGGAGGTGTGGCGGGCGTACCGGGGCTAGATGGCCGGTAGGCAGACCTTCCGCATCCTCATCGTGGGAAAGACGGGCTCGGGGAAGTCCACCCTGGCCCGTCAGGTTTTGCTTCGCATGGAGGGGCGCTTCCGGAAGCTCGTCATCGTCAACCGCAAAACGGAGTTCTCCGAGCTCTGTGAGGTCCGCTTCCGGGTGCGGGAGGAGGGGGACCCTGGCCCCGCCCTCCGGCGTCACCGCAGGGTCTTCTTCCACGTCACGGGCTACGACCCCCGCCCCTTCCTGGACGCCCTGGGGGCGGAGATCATGCGCCAACGGGACGTCCTCCTGGTGGTGGACGAGGCCTACCACTTCTTTCCCCGGGGGGCGGTGCCCAAGGGGCTGTTTGAGGTCCTGACGGGGGGAAGGGAGATGGGCCACAACGCCATCTTCGTGACCCAGATGCTCCAGGGCCTCACCGGGGGGATAGACCCCGGCGTGCGCAAGCAGGCTTCTCACCTGGTGACCTTCCGGGTAACCGAGCCCAACGACGTGCGGGCGGTCTCGGAGCACTTCCCCGAACTCGGGGAGAGGGTCCGCACCCTGGCCCGTCCGGATGCTGGCCTACCCCCGGAGTACGGGGTCAAGGACCTGGACCGGGAGGAGGGGGGCCTGGTCCTGCGGGATCCACGGGACCCCAGGCGTAGGATCTGGGTGCGGCTGTAGCGTCTAGAACGGAAAGAGTACGCCCCGGCAGGTCAAAGCGGCCTGCCGGGATGCACTTTGGTGCGCCCCGGCCTGCCGCCCCGCACCGTCGCCACGCACCGCCCCCTTGTTCTTGCTCTTTCCCTTTCCACCGCCCCACGCTCAGGGCAGCAAGGAGGGATAGATGGCGGATCAGGCGGCAATCCAGGCAGGCCGGGACATGCAGAAGCTGGCCAGTACATCCAATCCGCTGGAGGTGATCCAGAACCCCATTGTGGTGGCCACCTCCCTAGGGGTGCTGGGGGCGTACATGTTCCGGAAGGCGCTCTACACCAGCCGGCGCGACCTTTTCGGCTGGGCCAGCAAGGGGCCGGATGGGAAGGTGCACTACTACGCCGTGGGCCCGGACGGCAAGCCGGACACCTCCAAAGAGGTGCCCAACGCCTACACCAACCGGCTTCTCTTGAACCTGGGCGGGGTCCTCCTCGGGACGCTCCTCATCAACAACCGGCTAACCGAGGACCCTATGGTGGACTACATCGGCTTGGGCGTTGCCGCGGGGTCGTTCGCCAACCTGGTGATGACCCTGCTGGCCATTGACTAGGAGGAGGAAAGATGCAGGAGGCTTTTAACCGCATCAAGGCGCTTCGGCCTGGGGCCCGTCCCATTACCCTGATCAAGGGGGGCCCCGATTATCGCGACTACACCGGCAGGCAGCGGGTGAAGGTGGCGGAGTTTGTGGTCCCGCAAGGGGCTTCGTGGGTCATCCCCAACCCCTTGCCCGTGGTGCTCAAGCTCTACGACTCTGCGGGTAACCAGCTCCCTCACGACACGGACGTGTTCCTGGCCCGCAAGACCCGGGGCTTTGACGCCCCTGAGTTCCTGGGCAAGGTCCAGTACGCCAGCTACTACGACCTCACTGAGGCCCAGCAGCGGGACGCCAAGTACTACCAGAACATCCTGGCCACCTTGAGCCCGGCCAAGGGCGGCGTGGCCCCTCAAGGCTTTGCCTTCCGGGAGGGGGACATCCTGGAGATCTACGTGGAGTCCAGCGCCACCCCCAACCTGGCCGACGCCCGCACCCGCATTGAGCTGCCGGTGGGCGTGGACAACTCCACCATTTAAGGAGGGGAGCATGGCCATTCTGGACAACCTCAGGAAGGCCCTTCAGGGCGGCCTGGACCGCTTCCGGGACCTCCCCCGGGTGGAGGCACCCCGGGCCCAGGCGGCCCCTCCCGCCCGCCCCGCTCCGGCGGCGGTGCAGATGGGGGATTGGGCCTTCGCCTGGATTGACGGGGAGGATCTGGAGAGCACCGGCCTGCCCTACCGCTCCAACGAGTGGTTCGCCCTGGCCCAGATGCGCACCCCCGAGACCGCCCACTTCCGCATCCTGGCGGGGGAGAAGCGCCTGCGCATCTACCTGAAGGGGCAGAAGACGGTGCCCGGTCAGAACCTGGCCTCGCCCCAGGCCCGCACCGTGGCCCTGCCCTACCTGGTGCAGAGCGCCCAGGGCGCCCCCACCCTGCCCTCCACCTACCACCCCGACGTGCAGGTCTGGGCTCAGGTGGGCGGGGTGTGGCAAAGGCTCACCATCACCAACGTGGACTACGCGGCGGGCCAGGTGACCTTTACCGAGCCCGCGGGCGTGCCCACCAGCAGCAACATTGAGATCTACTACACCCACGCGGACGGCCAGTTCCGTTTCCGGGTGGCCCGGGACGCGGGCGGGATTGACGACAGCGTAGCCACCGTCTTCAACCAGTCCTTCTCCACCATGCACAGCATTGACCAGAACAACCTGGAGACCATGCTGGCCTGGCCGCAGCAGGTGGAGCTGGTGCCGGGGACGCGGCTGGTCCTGGAGGTGCGCACCGCTCAGGTGCCGATGGTCTGGAACGACCGGGCGGGCCACTACGTCCACATCGCCGCCCTGGCCCGCAGGGTCCAGGTCTTGGACAAGGGGCAGCTGAATCGCCTGGCGGAGCTGGAGAACCGGGCGGGGCTATAAGGAGGCGGCATGGGGCTGGAAGCTCAGTTGGATGATGGTTCCTTCTCCGGAGGAGGGGGATCGACCAGCCTTGGGTCCAGCGGGGGTACTTTTTCCCTAAGCAATAGTTACGGTAGCAACCAGTACTTTCCCAGGGACCTTGACTTCTCTTTGGGCAACAGCTACCAGGCATCCACCGGAGGCTCCTCTGCTGGCTCTGGGTTTTCCATCGCCAACAGCTACCAGTCACCGTTAGGAGGTAGCACAGGGGGGACAAAAATGTACGACTTGAGCACGTCCGGCGTGGGGGCGGGCGGATCTGAGCCCCCTCTCTGGCAGCAGATCCTGGGTGGCCTAGGTGCGCTCAACTCCCTGCTGGACCCCTACATCCTCACGGAGCAAGAGCGCATGCAGCTGGAGCTGGAGCGGGCCAAGGCTCAGGCGGAAGCCGAGAAGGCGCGCCTGGCCTCCATCCAGGTCCAGCCCCAGCCCGCGGTGCCCACCTGGGCCTGGGTGGTGGGGGGAGCAGCCCTGGTCCTGATCCTTTTCCTGCTGCTCCGGGAGTGAGACATGGAAGTGGTGGCGGGACTCCTCGCGGGGATCGGCTCCATAGGTGGCCTCCTGGATGACTGGATCGTCACGGAGGAAGAGCGCCAGGCCCTGGAGAACCAGCGCAAGGCGGTAGAGGCCGCCATGCGCCAGGCCGAGCTGGAAGCCCGCCTGCGGGAGGAGGAGGCCCGCCTTCGCGCCGCTGCTGCCGCCAACCAGGCTAGGGCCACGATGGTCATCGGCATTGCCCTGGCCATCGCCCTGGTGCTGGTGGTGCTCATCTGGAGGTTCGCATGAACACGGGAGAGGTCCTGTTAGGCGTCGCGGCCCTTGGCGCGGTGGGGGTGGGGGCCCTGGTGGCCCTTCGCCTCACCAGCCCCGAGCGGGCCCAGGTGCCCAACCCCTACGCCGCGCCGGTCCAGCCCCCGGCTTCGTCCCCGGTGCTGCCCCCGGCGTACGCCCCCGCTCAACCTCAGTCCGCGGCCCCCGCGTATCCTGCCCCTGCGCCCGTTTACCCCGCTCCTCCCCCCTCTACTCCCACCATCACCAAGGGGCAGCTCTGCGCGGAGTACCAGCAGAAGAAGGCCAACCTGGAAACCCTCATCCAGGACACACAGAAGAAAATGGACGCCCTGGTGGCCAAGGGGTCCAGCGCGGACAAAAACTGCTGGAGCTACGCTCAGCGGGAGGCGTGCTTCTTTGGCATCTGCTCCCCTGCTCTAAACGGCAACTACAGCGCCTGCATGAGCTACGTCAAGGGGGAGGGGCCGAGGCCGGGGAACCTGTTTGATTTTGAGGACTCCCGGGCGGTGGACCAGGCCCACCGGGAATACGCCGCCCTGAAGGAGAAGCTGGCGGACTACCAGTCCCAGCTGGAGGCCGTCCGCCAGCAGCTCAACAAGCTGGCCGCTGAGGGGGTGGTTTGCTGATGGACTGGGGCTTCCTGGACGCCGTGGACAAGGGCCTGGGGGTGGTGGCCTTCCTGGCCTTCCTCCGGCTGGTCTTCGGCGATCTCCAGGAGATGAAGGCCTCCCTCAAGCGGATTGAGGAGCACCTGGCCCTGCAGGCGGAGCTCGCCCGGGCCCAGGCTAGGGCCAGGAGGAAGGAAAAGGAGGTGGAAAGTGGACGCTAAGACGCTGGTCCTCATCGCCCTTCTGGGCGGTTTAGCCTACCTCGGCTGGAAGGCCTTGGGGGGCACGGGGGCAAAGGGGGAAGCCTCTCCGGATGAGGCTCCGCCCCCTTCCGGAACTGGGGACAACCCGGAGTACTACCCCGTCCCCTACCCGGTTTATCCCGTGCCGGTTTGGGACCCCGGCTACCAGAACGGGGGGCTGCCCGGCTTCGGCCTGGGCTCCTTCGTGAACCCCTGCGCGGCCTTCCCCAGCCTCTGCCGCCCGCTGGTGCCCATCCCCGGAGGAGGCGAAGCGTGAAGTGGATCTGGTGGGCGGTGGCTGGGGTAGGGGCGGTGGGGGTGGGGGTCTACCTGCTCTCCCGTGAGAAACCGGCTCAGGGGAAAGCCTCTCAGCAGGCCTCCACCTCCGCACCCTCCACCGGTTCCGGCCTCATCACCTGCATGGCGGCCTGGGCTTGCGCGGACGGCTCCACCCGCTCCGGCTGCAGCGCGGAGCAGGCCTGTGCGGGCTACGGGGGGCCGGCCAAGGTGGTGGTGGATGACTTCACCCCCAAACCTACGCCCATCTTCAGGGAACCTCTTCCGGAACCTACCCCTGTGGTACCCTCCCCTAAACCGGAAGACCCGATTCTGGAGCCGGTACCCGTCCTTCCGGAGGAGTTCATCCCCAAACCTACGCCCATCTTCAGGGAGCCGTACCCCATCGCCATTGACGTTTTCCCCATTTGGGACCGCATTTAGGAGGCCCTGATGACCTGGACTGACCTTATCCCGCCCGGAAACCTTTGGATCGTTTGGCTTCTCCAGGCTGCCCTGGCCGTGGGGGTGATCGCCCTTCTGGCTGGGGCCCTTGTGGCCCTCCTCGGGAAGGTCCCGGTGGTGGGGCCGGTCCTCGCGGCCATCGTGCGCGTCCTCGCGGGGAACTACGAGAAGTGGCTTGCCGAAAGGGTGCCCAAGCTGGCGGAGCAGGCCGTCCTCAGCGTGGAGGAGCGCTACCGGCGCTCCAGTCTCCCCCCCGAGGAGCGCGCCCGGGCCAAGCTGGAGGAGGCCATCGCGGCCCTGCAGGAGATGGCCCCCGGCCTGGCCCGCGACATCGCCCGGCGGCAGATTGAAGCGGCCCTGGCCCGCATCCGGGCCACGGGCATGGAGCAGAAGGCTGGAGGTGGGAAATGAGCTTCCAAGACGGCGTTCAGCTCGGCGCAGGCTTCGTGGTGGGCGCGGCCCTGGTCTGGTTGGGGATTCTCCTCATCCTGGCCATCCTGGGGGCTCTCCTTGGACGAGATGGCGGCGGCAACTAGCGGAGGGACTACCTTGTGGCAGGCCTACAAGCAGGGCATAGGGGTGGGCCTGGGGCTCCTCACGGTCTACGCCCTGGCCCTGCTCCTCCTGGCCCTCCTGGTGCGGCAGAGCGTAGCGGGGGGAACTCCAGCCCAACCCCCGGCGGAAGGAGGTCCTAGGTGTTCAACCTCTTGGGCGTGAAACCGGATGAGCTCATCGCCCAGGCCCAGGGCGCGGTGAAGGCCCTGGATGAACGGCTGGCGTGCGTGGAGGACCGCCTGGCGGCCATCCAGCGCACCCTGGAGTACGAGTACGGGCGCCCCCGGCGGGACGTGGCGGGCCACGATCCCGCCCGCCTCCCCCTCATCGCCCAGATCCCGGCGGGGGACACCCCTCACCGGCTGGAGCTGGTGGGGCTCCTCGGGAAGCCCGCCACCCGGGGCCACCTGGTGAACATCGGGGACTCTAAGGCCCGCATCTGGTTCACCCTGGGCTCCTCCCGGGTGGGGCCCTACGTTCTCCTGCCCGCGGCGGCCCTGGACCTCTCCTTCATCGTGGACGGGGTGGAGATCGCGGACGCGGGGGAGGGGCCCACCACGCTGCAGGTCCTCTTCCAGTGATGCTTCCGGTCAGGGTCGGGAAACGGGGCAAGGGCTACTTCCCGGAGGCCCGCATCGTCCGGGGCCCCCGGGTCATGGGGGAGACCGCGGACAACTCCTTTCAGGCCCTCCTGGGCTACGCCTGGATGGGGGTCCTGGACCGCGCCCAGCGGCGCTTCCGCCTCTTCCAGGCCCGCAAAACTGCCTTAGGCTCCGAGCCCTGGCCCATCGGTTCTCCGGATGAGGCGGAGTGGGTGGAGGTGGAAGCCCCACCCCTCCCCCACCCCGTGGAGGAGATCCGCCACCTGGCCCTGTGCTTTGACCAGGCCGCCCGGCATGTGGTGGCCTACGAGCGGGACGAGGAGATCTGGATCCGCCAGTGGGACCCTCTGCGGGGGGGCTATACCATGCGGGGGCCCTTCCCGGGGAGGGACCCGGTTCTCATCTGGGACTTTGAGGTGGGGTACTTCCTGCCGGACTCGGATGTGCTTCTCCTCCACCTCTCCCCGGACCGCACCCGGGTCATCATGCGGGTCCAGCGGGAGCTGTACGCCACGCCCCACGTCCACCAAACCCTACCTTCCCCCGGCTACCTGGACCAGGCCGTGGCCCTCCCCTACCAGGGGGAGGTCCTGGGGAGCCTGGAGGGGGATCCGGACACCACGGGGCTGGTTCTGCGCACGGACCCCTATCCGGTGCGGGGGGAAGATCCCCTTGCCCCCACAGTCTTTTCCCCCCCAAACCAGTGGGCCCTTATCCCCGTGGTTGTGGTGCGAGATGTGGGGGAAGATGGGGTGGCGGCTCCGCTTTCGCCCCCAGTTGAATGGGCGTACATTCCCATTGTCCTGGTCAGAGACCTGGGAACAGATACGCTTTCCCCAGGCTTGTCTCCACCATCGGCCTGGACCTATACCCCTGTCGTCATAGTCAGGGATTTGGGGCAGGACCAAGCTTCTGTAGGCGCTTCTCCTCCTCTTTCCTGGTCCTACCAGCTCGTGGTGGTGGCGGTGCGCTTGGACCAGCCTCCCTACACGAATACGGGTTACGAGAACCTCGGGGGTGGGGCCATGTCCCCACCCACGGCGTGGAGCTATGGACCGTAGGGGGTAAACATGGGACGAATCATCACGACGCTTGACCAGATTTTGCGCGCCAAGGTTCGGTTGCTGGAAAACCCACCCCGCATGGGGGCTCGCGTGGAAGGCGGCTACCTGCATTGGCAGGTGGGCCGGTACCGGGAAAAGCTGTTCCGGGTTGGGCCGGGGGGCGTGGGGCGCAAGCAAATCTGGGTGCCTGAGTTTGAAGCTGAGCAACACAACCTTGTTCTGAACCAAGCGTACGACAGCCTCATCCCCCAGCATGGCCTGGTCCCCCTGAACCGGTACGCCGCTGTGGGGACCGGCTCCACGGCTCCCGCGCCGACCCAAACGGGGCTGGTCAATGAAGTGGCCCGCACCGGTACTGTACCGGGCGGCGAGTCGGACCAGGTCCTTTATATCAGCCCCGGCGTTTACGACATACGCCGGGTCAAGGAGTTCACGGAAGCCCAGGTGGGGGGGCGGAACCTGACTGAATGGGGATTTTCCCCGGTTTCTTCCGCCGGGAACAACCTGATGTGCCGTGAGCTTTTCCGCGACGGGAACGGAAACCCCGTTGTTTTGACGCTTGATGCTGACCAGCGCCTGCGGCTCATCTACACCCTGCGAATCACGCTGACCCCGGTTACGCCACAGGCGGTAACGGTCAACATTGCCGGGGTAGGGACTCGTACAGGGCAGTTTATGCTTACTGGCCATCTTAGCACAAGGACAGATACGGGTGGCTTTATAACGATAGACCATGGCGGGATAGCGTTCAATTCCTTTTCTGAGGGCGACCGGCGCGGTGACCTTTTGGCCCTTTCCGTTTTTGCCGCAGGAAGCAGATTGGGGTATACTCCCGACCTGTTTTTGTCTTCCAACGCCGCCCCCCTGACCTATCTCCACACCACGGAAATGCTGGGTGGCAATGCCGCCCCGAACTTTAAACAGCTTTCCTACCTTCCACCGTCCGGTAGAAGCCGTTCCGCCTATGTCCTGGTAGCCAACACGGAATGGGTGTTCACCTTCCGAAGCATCTGCCTCCGGGCCACTACAAGCAACTATCACTATTACACCCCCACCATTAACCTAGTGCTGGATTTTGGCCAGGAGTTTACCAAAGACAATCTTAACAAACTTCTCATCGGCAACTGGGTGCTTACTTGGGGGCCGTGATGATCCCGACTTGGCGCACCCGCACCCTAGTTGTCCCCTCCCCCGTGGGAGTCCCCGAGCCGCCCCTTGGGGTCTTCCCCTCGGGGCGAGAAAGCCACCATCACGTGGCCGGGGAGGTGCGGGGTGCCCGGGCTGTTTACGGAGATCTGAATGCCTTCGCGTGGTACTACGGCGGGGGCTATCTGACCTTGAACCGAGGCCGCAAACGGATTGCCCGCACCGCCCGGGGAGGTGAGGATGCCAAGCGGAGGCAAGGATAAGCTCCTTTGGCTTGGCCTGGGCGGGGTGGCCCTCCTGGCCCTGGCCGGGGGGCGGGCCGCCGCGGCTTCACGGCCCAGGGGAGGGTTCTCGGGATCACCATCCTGCCCCTACCCTCCTTCCGACCCTCCACTGGACAAAACGCGCTGGGACCTTATAGACCGCATTTACGCCCGGATTGTGGAGGCCAATCCCGCTTTGAGGTCGTCCTGCGGGGACTGCGGGGGGCGCTCCCTAGCCGCCATCGTGGCCGGCGCGTTGGCCCAGGCGGAGGGCATGGGGGTCCCCCCGGACCTGGTGGTGGCGGTGGCCTGGCGGGAAAGCCGCTTTAACCCTTACGTGGACCGGGTGACGGAGGCCCTACGCCTCAGCAAGGACGGGGCCAACTGCGCCTCGGGGACGGAGATTGGCCCCATGCAGGTGAAGCCCTGCGCCTTCCGCACCGTGGGCATGGACCCCACCCTCCTCCTCAACATGCCCACGCCCTCCCGCATTCAGTACGCGGTGGCCGCAGGGATCCGGTACCTGCGGTGGTTGAAGGAGACCCGCCTTCCCGGCTCTACCTGGTGTGACGTTCTTCACGCCTACAACGTGGGGCCGGGGGCCTTCCTCTCGGGAAAGCGCAACCCCGCCTACGTCCAGGCCGTCCTGGCCAAGGCGGCGGAGTACTCGGAGCTTAGGGTATGATGGGGGTTCTCCTCTCCTTCCTGGCGGTGGCCGCGGTCTTTGGGGCTGCGGGGCTCTGGTACTGGATGGGATTTGTGCTGGCCATCCTGGTGGTCCTGGGGGTTTTTGAGCTGGCCTCGGTGCGGGCCCGGGGGAAGACCCTTTCCCAGGAGTTCAAGGAGTTTGCCGAGCGCAGGCCCATTTGGGCCGGGGTCATCATGGCCGTTCTCTTTGGGGCCCTCGGGTGGATCGCGGCTCATCTCTTCACGGGGGTTTAGATGTTGCCGATAGGGCAAAAGGTATGTACCGTGCGCAGGCGAGACCCCAAGACCGGGCGCTTTGTCTCCACTTGCGACGATCCGCAAAAACCCGAGTCCAGGGTGGTAGACGATGTGCGGGTCCGCTTTCAGGCTACCTGTGATGCCTCGGGACAACCTTCGGATGTGCGGATCCTCTCCATCTCTTCTCCTGCCCTACTGGAGGCTAGGAGAGCCCTAAGGAAGGGGGAGATCTCCCGCGAAGAGTACGAGGCTTTTAGGGAAGCCCTGAAGGAAGAAGTGGCTAAAGACCTTCGCAGGGAGCTTTCCCGTTCCCTTGCCTTCAAGCTTGAGGGCTCCATGCGTTCAGATTTGGGCCGCAAAGCTGCGTCCACCAGAAAGCGTAAACAGGCCGCCCTCTCGGAAGCCGAACGTCGCAAGGCCCGGGACATGGCGGAGGCCCTGGCCCAGAAGATTAAGGCCCTGGAAGCTGCTCCCCCCAAGAACCCTAAAGAAAAGACCAGGTGGCAGGCTAGGCTTAAGCGCTTGAGGAAGGCCAGGGACAAGCTTTTAAGGATTGCCCAGGGTAAAGCCTACAAGTGGCCCTCCCCCTCGGAGATGCGTTAAGGTGTCAAATAGGTGTCAAAGGGCAATCCCCCGGGCTTGAGAAGGCCCGGGGGATTGCGTTCTGGACGTGGTGGGCGGCGCAGGACTCGAACCTGCGGCCTCTCGCGTGTGAGGCGGAAAAAATCCATTCTGCATCCTCCGGCACCGCACGGAAACGCCCTTCCTCATGATGACTATCATCCGGTATAGCACGGGCTCTTCCCCCCTGCTTCGGGTCCAATAGCCCCCCAAATGGCCCTCCTCTTTCTGGTCCCTTTCCAAGCCCTTTCTGGTAGCCTTGCAAGAAGGAAGGGGTCAGAACCGCTTGGGTAGCCCGGCCTGCTTCAGGACACCATTGGCGGTATGGCGGGACAGGATTTTGCCGTCTACCACGAACTTGCGCCCGGTGAGAGGGCTGTACCAGATTTCGTGGTCCCCCTTCCCCTGACGGACAAAGTAACAACCCGCCTCCCGGAGAAGGCGCTTGACCTCGGGGGCGTAATCCGCCATAGCCCTTAGGCGGGGGTGAGGGCTTGGCGGGCCTCGAGGTGGAGCTCCAAGGGTAGGGCCAGGGGAAGGCCGTTCTCCTCCAGGAGCTCAGGCACCATCACCCTGAGCTTGAGGAGGAGGCCATCAAGGTCTTGGGCCTCGGTTGCAAGCCCGGGCACATCCGGGGACTCTGCTACCCACACCCCAGCCTCCTCATCCCAGAAGGCGCGCACGCGTACGGGGGTCATAGCCGTATGATACCGCGCGAGGGCGGTGTATAATGCAAGTGATGCGGCCCTTCCGCCAAAGCCCGGAAGTGATTCTCTGGGCGGCTTTTGCCCCTGCACCGCCTAGGTGGGCTTGGCGGCTTTGGAGCAGGGCCTTCCGCGGCCTCCCCTCCCCTGAGGAGCGCTTCACCGTGGTGCGGGTAAAGGGGGACTTCGCCGCTTTGCGGGAACAATGGGCCAGGAAGCTCCTTCCCGGCCTTGGGGGGAGGGAGCGCGAAATCTTGAGGAGGCTCCTCCCCTACCTGCCCGGCGCGGTGGAGGGTGAGCGCATCTTCAGCGTCCTCCCCCCGGCCCGGCTGGCAAGCGCCCCTGGGGCCATCCGCCTTCTGCTCAATCCGGGAGGGGGCATAAAGCTGGCCCTCCTGATAATCGCCAGCACGCTGGCCTGGGCATTCCTCCTCGTGCTGGCTTGGCTTAGTCCAGAACCGCGCGGCGCGCGGTTTACGCAAGAATGCGAAAGCCGCGGGCCTCCCCTCAAAACCGAGCTTCTCGTGGTCAAAACTGTCGCCCAGCAGAACGCCCCTGGTGCGGCCTAAAGCGTTGGCGTAGCGGCCAAAGGCTTTAGGCCCGGTTAGCCGCGCCCCGAGCTAACCGAGGAGCACCAGGGGCAAAGCATGATTGAGCTGAACGAACTCCCGCATCTTTTGACGGTGAAACAACTTCGCGAGGTGGTAGGACCGGAAATCTTGGGCCGGGACGAGGCTTATCGCCTTGCCCGCGCCTACGGCCTGAAGCTGGGGCGCAAGCTGGTAGTCCCCCGCCGGGTGGTCGTGGCCCTGCTTGAGGGTGAGCTGAAGCCCCCCAGCGGGGGGCGCGGGTAGGAGGGCCGCGATGGCACAGGCTGAGGCCATTTTACTCGCGGCCTTGGGCTACGCCCGGCTGGGCTACAAGGTTTTGCCTTTGGCCCCGGGGGAGAAGCGCCCCCACGGGGGCTTGGTCCCCCATGGGCTAAAGGATGCCACGGCTGACCCCGCCATCATCCGGGCCTGGTGGACCCAGGAGCCTCGGGCAGGGGTGGGCCTCCTGGCCCCGGAGAATGTCTTGGTCCTGGACTTTGACTTGCCCGAGGCTTGGGAGGCCCTACGCAGGGAGCACCCGGAGCTCCTCCAGGCCCCACGGCAACGAACGCCGGGGGGCGGGGTCCACCTCTTCCTCGCGCTCCCCCCCGGCCTGGAGGGGGCCTTGAGCGCCTCCGTGAGGCGGCTGGAGGGGGTGGACCTCCGGGGCATGGGTAGGGCCTATGTGGTGGCCGCCCCTACCCGCTTGGCGGATGGCCGGGGGTACGCCTGGGAGGTGCCCTTGAGGAGGCCGGAGGAGCTTCCCCTGGTGCCCTCCGGGCTCCTCCAAAGGCTCTTGCCGCCGCCCCCTCCCCCGCCCCGGGAGGTGGAGCTGGGGGCCTCGCCAAGGAGGTTGCGGGCGATCCTCGAGGCCTTCGCGGATCGGGTGGCCGTCGCCCACATAGGGCAAAGGCACCTCACCCTCATCGCCTATGCCCGGGCCGCTGGGGGCCTCCTCCCCCACGGCCTGGACCCCAGGGAGGCCGAGGAGGCCCTAGTGAGCGCGGCCCTGCAGGCGGGGCTTCCCGAGCGGGAGGCACGGGAGGCGGTGCGGTGGGGCCTCGAGGTGGGAGCCCAGGCCCCCCTCCCCCTGGAGGGGCCCGGGGGGTTTTGGAACACCCCAGGGTTTTGGAACAGGGGGGTGTACCAAAACTTTAGCCCTTCGCTATCGCGAAAACCCGGTTTTGGAACACGGGAGGTAAAGAGTGAGGGGGAAAGGAAGAGGCCTACCCTCTCCTTCCGCCCCAGGCTGGGGGGGTGGTCCTGATGGGGCTCAAGCGCATTGACCTCACCGCCCAAGTGGAGCCCATCCCCTGGGCTTGGGAGGGGCTTCTGCCCAAGGGCTTCGTGAGCATGGTGGGGGCCCTGCCCGGGGAGGGGAAGACCGTCCTCCTCACCGCCTTGGCCTGGCAGGCCACCCGCCCCCAGGGGGAGCTCCTGGGCCGGGCGGTGGAGCCGGGTCCCGTGGTCTTCTTGGACTTCGACGCGGCCACCGGGGACGGGCGGGCCACCCGGAGGTGGCTTGAGGCCCACCAGGCCGGCTTCCCGGATGGGGATATGGGCAAAATCACCCTCCTGGAGCCGGACGGCGATACCTACGGCCTGGGGGAGAAGGAGATGGAGGAGCTGGAGGGGGTGGTGCGGGAGGTGGGGGCCGGGCTGGTCATCCTGGACAGCTTCATGGCCGCCTTCCCCTTGGATCCGGTGAAGCTCCACCAGGTGCAAAGCGCCATGTGGTGGCTTCGCCGCCTCGCCTTGAGGACCGGGGCGGCGGTGGTGGTGGTGGACCACTTGCCCAAGCCCGTGGGGGGTGAGCGGGCAGGGGCTCGAGGCCTCCTGGGCTCCATCGCCAAGACCGCCCAAGCCCGGGCGGTGCACATCCTGACCCGCGTCCCACCCGCAGAGGTGCAGGGGCGGCATGTCCTGAAATGGGAAGTGCTCAAGAGCTCCTTCGCCCCCATCCCCGAACCCTTCGGCGTGGAGCTCATCTTCAGCCTGGGGCGGGTGGAGGTGGCCGAAACCCCCTTGCCGGAGGGCACGGCCAACCCCAAGCGGGACAAGGCCCGTCAAGCCATGCTGGAGCTCCTGAACGCCCAAGCCGGGAGCCTGGTGCCCAAGGCCGAACTGGTCCAGGCCGCGGTGGAGGCGGCCAACATCGCCCGCAAGACGGCGGAGCGCTACCTGAAGGAGCTGGCCGAGGAGCTTGCCTTGGAGAAGGTTCACCTCCCCGGCCAGGGGGCCCCGGTAGCCTACCGCCTCCGGGATGCCTCACTCTATAGGGAGGATGTTCCAAAACCCCAAGAAAGCCCTTCCTCATCGCAAAAGGTTTTGGTACAGGGGGGTGTTCCAAAACCTTCGCCTGTACCAAAACCTGACCCCCTGGAGGAGCAGATATGGCACCCCTAAACCTTCTGGTGGAAACCCTCGCCCAGGCCCAGTACCAGGCCATCCGGGGCGGCCAGGGGGTGGGCTTCTCCCCCGCACCGCCGCCTGAGCACCGCCCCATCCTGGTCGCCTGGAGGGATGGCCTCCCCCACGGCCTGGAGGAGGGGGAGCGCATCCCCGCCAAGGAGCTCCTTCGGCTGGAGCGCCTGGCCTGCACCCTCCTGGCCGCCCAGGGGGGGCTCCCGCCCCTGACCTGGGCCACCTTCTACTACCTGGACCGCCATGAGCCTGAGCGGGTTCTGGCCCCTCGGGAAAACCTCCTCCCTCATCTGCGCTGGAGGGCCAGGAACCTGCCTGCGGCCCGGAGGGTCCACTTGGCCGCTACGGATGCAAGCTTCCTCCTGGACCTCGAGGCCCCCTTGGAAGCGTTCTTACAGATAGAGGGAAGCGGCCTGGAGCTCTACGCCTGGCCGGAGGAGCGCCTGCGGGAGTACCTCCAGGCCGCCGCTAGAGGCCGGGCACCCCAGCAAGCCACCCTGGAATGGCGCGGCCAGACCTACCGGGGAACCTGGGAGGAGCTCGCCCAGGTAGTGGGGGCCATCCGTAAGGTGAAGCTGGTCATATGAGCCTTGTAATGCCTGTGCTTTTCCAGGAAACCTCCCCCGGGGCAACCCCCCGGGGGGGTCATGACCACAGGGAGGTGAAGAATGCCCTTCCCCGCGAAGAAGGTGAACGACCTAGGCCGCGCGGCAAGCGCCCTGCGTAGGGCGCTGAAGACCGCCGTAGGGCTCCTTGATGACCCTGACCCTCAAACCCGGCTTAGGGCGGTGCACGCCGTAGCCCAGGCCGCTACCGCCTTGGCGCGGGTCCATGAGGCCAGGGAGCTTGAGCAGAGGGTGGCCGAACTTGAGGCCGCCGTGGAAGGCCTCGCTAAGCCGCAAAGGAGGACCGCATGAAGCGCAAGCTGGAGAAACTACGCCAAAGCCTCGAGGCCCGCTTCCGCGAGGAATGGACCCGCCTGTTCGCCCTCGCGGCTGAAGAAGGCGGCGATGACGCTGTCCAGGCTCTTCAGGCTTTGATGGAGAAGCACCCCAAGGCCCTGAGGGCGGATGAGTACGCGGTAGCCCGCCGCCTGGAGCTTGGCCGGGAGTACCTGGCCTTGAGCTTCTGGGCCATGGCCTACTGGCCTGGGGAAACCGCCCTCACTTCCCCCTCCCGCATCCCGCTTCCCCCCATGAGCAGGGAGAAGCTTGGCCGCTTGCGTGCGTATCTGGCCGCCGTACCCGCCCAGGCCCCTGAGGAGCAGGCCGTGGTCCAGGCCCTCCTTGGAGTGGTGGCCCTGGCCTTGGCGGTCCACCGCTACCACGCCGGGGAAAACCCCGCCCCCCGCATCCGGGTCATCTACGAAACCCCGGACGATGGGGGTGATGCACCATAGGTAGAAAGCGCCGGGGCGAAAACTCGGATTTGGCACGCTATGGAACGGAATCCGCCCCCAGCGCGGGGCGGATTTCGTCCCGCTATGTCCCGCTTCCCCCTGGGGGGCTGTCGTGCGCGAAATCATACTTTCGCGAAGAACCTATGTGGGGGCTACCCACATAAACCCGGAAGGTCTAGGATGAGGCTATGCCAAGAGGGGAGCATTTGATACGGAACCGCCCGCCCAAGGAAGTGCTGGCCGCGCGGCTGGGCCAGGAGCCCTTGGGTCCGGGGGAAGCAGGCTTGAGGACTTATGTTCGCGGGGAAGAGGCCGCCTTGCGCCTGTTCAAGGCCCTTTCCGCCAAGGAGCGGGGGGCCGTGGTCAAGGCAGGCCTCGAGGCCCTGGGCTACCTGGAGGTGAGGGATGGCGCGCGGGAAAGGTAGCGGGAGCACTTACTACGACCAGGCCAAGGGGAAGTGGGCGGCTGAAGTGAAGTGGATTGACCCCGCCACGGGGCGGGTGCGGAAAGTGAAGCGGTACGCCGAAACCCGCCGCGAAGCGGAAAAGCTCCTAGCCGAGCTGGTAGACCAGAAGGCCAAGGGCCTCCTGGCCGAGCCCTCCAAGCTCACCACGCGGGAGTTTGCCCAGGAGTACCTCAAGCGCTTAGCCCGTGAGGGGTTGCGGCCAAACTCCTTGCGCCTTGCCAAGGATGAGCTGGCCTATGCCCTCCCCTCCCTGAAGGAGCCTGGGGCCCACGACCCCATAGGCCGCATGCGCCTCCAGGAAGTGAAGCCCGCCCACATCCGCGCCGTCCTGGATGACCTCCTGGAGCAGGGCTATGCCCCCAGGACCATCCGCCGGGTACACATGCGCCTCAAGGCCCTCTTCCGCGAAGCCCTCCGCCTGGAGCTGGTGGCCCGCAACCCCGTGGAGGCGGTGAGCCTCCGCCTCCCTCAAGGGGAAAGGGCGGCCCGGGCCCTGGAGCCCCACGAGGTGGCCCGCCTCCTGGAGGAAGCAGGGCGGTCCAAGAGCCCCGATATGGCCCTCCTCCTTCGCCTCATGCTGGAAACCGGGCTACGCCGGGGGGAGGCCCTGGCCCTCCAATGGCGGGACATAGACTTTGCCCGGGGGGAGCTCAGGGTGTGGAGGGCCTGGGCCAAGGTAAACGGCAAGGCCACCTTCACCGGGCTCAAGACTCCCACCGCCAAGCGGCCCGTCCCTGTCCCCCTCAAGCTCCTCGCCCTCCTGGAGGCCCGCCGTCAAGAGCTCCTGGAGCGCTTGACCCCGGAGGAGCTTGCGGAAGTCTTCCTCTTCGGTGGGGACAGGCCCTTTGACCCCGATGCCTTCAACCACTACCTTCGCCGCTTGGCCCAGAAGGCGGGGCTAGGGAGGGTGCGGGCACACGACTTGAGGCATACCTGGGCCTCCCTGGCCCTCTCCCGGGGCGTCCCCCTGGAGGTGGTGAGTGAGCGCCTGGGCCATGCCAACCCCAACATCACCTTGGGCATTTACCGCCATCTCCTGGAGGAGGAGCGCCGGGGCTATGTGATAGACCTGGAAGACCTCCTAAAAGGCCCTGGAAACAGACCCCAAGCCTGAGCCCAATAGCCCCCCAAATGGCCCTCCAAAGCACTTCCCCCCTCGCTACCGAGGGGGGAAGCTTTGCGTTCTGGAGCTGGTGGGCGGCGTAGGACTTGAACCTACGACCTCTCGCGTGTGAGGCGAGCGCTCTTCCGCTGAGCTAGCCGCCCCCAAGCCTTTTGCAGGGTAGCATGGGCCAAGGAGGCCTGTCAAGCAAGCACCCTGACCTTCCTCTGACAAGGCCCAGGCTAGACTAAGGTCGTGGCCACGGTCCTTGTGGTAGAGGACGAGCCAGCGGTGCGGCTTGGGGTGCGGCTGGCTCTGGAGCGGGCCGGGCACAAGGTCCTCGAGGCCCCCTCGGCCACAGAGGCTTGGCCCCTCCTGAAAGAGGCAGAAATCTTGCTCCTGGACTGGATGCTCCCCGATGAACCGGGGATACGCTTCCTGGAGCGTATGCGCCAAGGAGCCTACCCCGAGCTTCCCGTCCTCATGCTCACCGCCCGGGCGGAGGTGCGGGATCGGGTGGAGGGGCTTTCCCGCGGAGCCGACGACTATCTTGTGAAACCCTTCGCCACCGAGGAGCTTTTGGCCCGCCTCGAGGCCCTCCTGCGCCGTGCGGGTAGGCGGAAGGTGCTCCGGCGCGGCCCCCTTCTCCTGGACCTGGAGCGCAAGGAAGCCAGCCTGGGCGGCAGGCCCTTACCCCTAACCCGGCGTGAGTTTGAACTGCTGGCCTTTCTGGCCCAGCGCCCGGGCCGGGTCTACTCCCGGGAGGAGCTTCTGGAAGCGGTCTGGGGCCAGGACTACCTGGGCACCCCGAGGACGGTGGACCAGCACGTGCTCCAGCTCCGGGAGAAGCTGGGCGAAGACCCCAAGGCCCCCCGCTTTCTGGAAACCGTGCGGGGCATGGGGTACCGCTTCAAGGTAGCCCCGCAAGAAACAAACCACGGTCCCAGCCAGACCAAGGGGGAAGGGTGAACGAACTTCTGGCCGAAGCCTGGGAGAAAGCCCTGGAGGGCCTGGTCCTTCACCAGGACAGGCAGGTCCTCTACCTGAACCCCAAGGCGGAGGAGCTTTTGGAGGTAACCCGGGAAAAGGTGGTGGGCCGTCCCCTCCTCCTCGCCCTCCGGGACCACCGCCTCGAGGCCCTGGCCCTCCAGGGGGGCGAGCGCACCCTGGAGGTGCGAAGCCGCACCCTCAGGGTGAGGGCCCTTCCCGGGAAGCTCTACCTCCTGGACGAAACGGAGCTAAACCGGCGCCTGGAGGCCCTGGAGGAAGCCACCCAGGCCCTGGCTCACGAGCTCCGCACTCCCCTGGCGGGGATGGGCCCCCTCCTCGAGGCCCTCACCCCCAGGACCCCCCAGGAGAAGGAGGTGCTGGACCTTCTCAAGGGGGAGGTGGCCCGCCTATCCCGATTGGTACGGGACCTCTCCCTCACCCAACCAGGTCCCAAGCGCACCTTCCCCCTGGAAGACCTCTGGACCCGCTTGGAAAGGCTCCTTAACGAGAAACTCCGGGGAAGGCGGGTGGAGGTCCACCTGCCCCACACCGCCCACACCGACCCCGAGGCCCTCTTCCAGATCCTCCTGAACCTCTTGGATAACGCCCTCAAGTATGGCCAAGATCCCATCCGCCTCCTCTCCCGGGAAGAAGGGGGGCGCCTTTTGCTGGAGGTGCGGGACCAAGGGCCGGAACTTCCGGATTACGAACGCCTCTTCCTGCCCCGCCACCGGGGATTCCAGGGAGGAGCCGGGCAGGGCCTGGGCCTCTACCTGGTGCGCCGGATCGCCCAGGGCTTGGGCGGGGAGGCCCACGCCCGGAGGGACGGGACCGAAAACGTTTTCAGCGTGGCTCTTCCTCTAAACTGATAAACTGAGGCAAGGAGGCAACATGCGCGAGGTACTGGACAAAGCCCTAAACGAACTGGTGGGGGAAACCCTGAGGATGCTCTCCCTGGTCCGGGAGATGACCCAAAAGGCCACGGAGGCCCTGGTGGAAGGGAACCGGGCCAAGGCGGAAGAGGTTATCGCCAAGGACCAGGAGGTGGATGCCCTGGAGCTGAAGATCGAGAACCAGGCCGTAGCCGTCATCGCCCGGCACCAGCCCGTGGCCTCAGACCTTCGGCTCATCTTTACCATCATCAAGGCCCTCACCGACCTGGAACGGGCCGGGGACTACGCCATGCACGTGGCCGAGGACGCCCTCCTTTTGGCGCAGGAACCCCCCCTTAAGCGCTACGTCACCCTCCCTGGGATGGGCAAGCGGCTTCTGGAGATGATGGACACCCTGGGCAAGGCGGTAGCCGAGCGGGACCCCGGGCTTGCCCGCAAGGTAGTGGAGATGGACGACCAGGTGGACGGCCTCTACGAGGAGGTAACCCGGGAGCTCATCACCTACATGCTGGAAGATCCCCGCACCATTACCAAGGCCCTCACCCTGATGCGGGTGGCCCGGAGCTACGAACGCCTGGGAGACCACCTGGAAAACGTGGCCGAGCGGGTCATCTACTGGCTCACCGGCGAGGTGTACAAGGCTCCTGAGGACGTGTATTGAAGCCATGGCCAAGAAGGGGAACCCCAAGCTCACCCCCGAGGAAAAGCAGGCCCTGAGGACCCGGCTTCGGGAGGGAAAAGGAGCCCAAGGGGAGGCCGCGGTGCTCAGCGCCATCGCCTCCTGGCCCGAGCCGGACCGCACCCTGGGAGAACGCCTCCATGCCCTCATCCGGCGGCAGGCCCCTTTCCTCACCCCCAGGCTCTGGTACGGGATGCCTGCGTACGCCCTCGAGGGCAAGGTGCTCTGCTTCCTCCAGCCCGCCCACAAGTTCCAAACCCGCTACGCCACCTTGGGCTTCACCGACCTGGCGCGGCTGGAGGAAGGCAACATGTGGCCCGTGGCCTTCGGCCTCAAAGAGCTCGGCCCCGCCGAGGAAGCCCGCATCGGAGAACTCCTGCGCCGCACCCTGGCCTAACCCCCACGAGGGGACTGCGGCAGAGCGGAATGCCCGCGCGCGGAGGCTGCCCCCTGGGCAAGGGCCGGAAGCGCCTTGCCCATGGCCTTTCCGGGGCCCCCATCCTGGCGCAAACCCGACGGGGTACTTAGGCTTGCCCAAGGGGTTCCCGCCGCGGCTTGCGCCGCACGGGGGCGCATGGCCTCCTTCCCTTGTCCCCCGGAGCCCCAAGCCGTACCCCACGTGGACGAGGTGGCGTTAGTCAGCCTCCACCTCCTCCACCGCCTGGCGGCGGCCCGCCTTCCACTCCAGCCCCGCCCAGATGAAGTCCAGGAGGTCCCCGTCCAGGACGTTCTGGGGGTCAAAGCGCATGAGGCCCGTGCGGTGGTCCTTCACGTACTGCTTGTCCAGCACGTAGCTCCGGATCTGGCTCCCCCACTCGATGGGCCGCACCTCGCCCCGCAGCTTCTGAAGCTCTTCCTGCTTTTTCCTCCACTCCAGCTCGTAAAGCCGGGAGCGGAGCACCTTCATGGCCAGCTCCTTGTTCTTGATCTGGCTCCGGGTGGTCTGGCAGGTGACGGTAATCCCCGTGGGCAAGTGCACGATGCGCACGGCGCTATCGGTGGTGTTCACCCCCTGGCCCCCATGCCCCTGGGAGCGGAACACGTCGATGCGCAGGTCCTCGGGGCGGATCACCACCTCCACGGAATCGTCCACCTCGGGCATCACCTCCACCCCGGCGAAGGAGGTGTGGCGGCGCCCCGAGGCGTCAAAGGGGGAGGGGCGGACCAGGCGGTGAACCCCCGCCTCGGGGACGAGGAAGCCGTAGGCGTTCTCCCCCCGGACGACAATCTGGGCGTAGTCGATGCCCGCCTCCGCCCCGGGGGTTACATCCACCACCTCCACCTGGAACCCCTGGCGCTCGGCGAAACGGGTGTACATCCGCAAAAGCATCTCCGCCCAGTCGCAGGCCTCCGTGCCCCCAGCCCCGGGCTGGATGGTAAGGATGGCGTTCTTCTCCGCATGGGGGAAGGAAAGAAGCGTCTCGTGGTAAAGGCCTTCCAGCTTCTTGGCCGCCTCCAAAAGCTCAGGCCTAAGAGCCTCCCGCTCCTCTGCGGGAAACTCCTTCCACAGCTCCAGGAGACCCTCGAGGTCGCTCTCCAGGGAGCGGAAGGTATCCACCGTGCGCCGCAGGCGGGCGGCCTCCTGGCTTATCCGCCTAGCCTCCTCCGGGTTCTGCCAGAGAGTCGGGTCTTCCAGGCGTTTCTCCAGCTCCTTTAAACGGGCTTCCTTACCGGGGATGTCAAAGATACCCCCGGAGGCTTTCCAAGCGGGTGGCAAGAAGGTCCAGGTCCATACCTCTCCCAGTATACAGGCCTCAACTGGGGAGTACAAGAACCCTTTACATTTTGCCACTCACATTTTATGCTAATCGCCATAGGTGGGCTATGGCACCCAACGGGTCGGCGAGAGAAGCCCGCAGGCCCTTCCCTCAAGGCCATGCCCAACGCCTTACCGGGGCAAGGCGCCCCCCAACCCTCCCCTCCCTATCCCCGGACCTCCGCACCCTCACGCGAACCCTGGCCCAGGAATACCGGGAGTTGGTGGGGAAAAGGGATGAGGAGGAGGCCTGGAGCTTCCTCGCCGCCAAGCTTGGGGAAGACCGGGCGGTGACCCTGGAGGTGTGGGAAGCCCTCCACCGGGGAGGCCTGGGGGGCAAGGGATATAACCCCAAGGAACACCGGAACCCACTTTCCCTCCGCTTCCTCGAGGCCCTGCGCCTTTCAAAGCTGTTCCTATCCCGGCAAACCCCCAGGCCACTCAGTCGGCGGCCAGTGGGGCCAAGGGAACCTCGGCCAGGTTCACCCTGGCCCCTAAGGCCTTCAGGCGCTCCTCCAGGTGCTCATACCCCCGTTCCAGAAAGTAGACCCCTTCAATCTCGGAAACCCCCTCGGCGCTCAGGGCGGCCACCACCAGCCCGCCCCCGGCGCGAATATCCAGGGCCTTCACCTGGGCCCCGTGCAACCGCTTCCCGTTCACCAGGAGGGTGCGGTCCCGAAGGTAAAGCTCGGCCCCCATCCGGACCAGCTCTCCCACATGGGTGAAGCGGTCCGGGTAAACCCGGTCGGTGATGGCGCTCTGCCCGGGAACCGTGGCCAGATAGGCGGTAACGATGGGCTGAAGATCCGTGGGGAAGCCGGGGTACTCCCGGGCCTCCACGAAGAAGGGCTTGGGATCCGGTACGGCCCAGAACCGCACCCAGTCCTTCCCCACCTCCACCCGGTGCCCAGACTGCTGAAGCTTATCCAAAAGGGCATCCAGGTGGTCGGGGCGCACCTCCCTTAGGGTGATGGACCCCCGGGTGGCCGCCGCCGCCAGGAGGTAGGTGCCGGCCTCTATGCGATCGGGGATGATGCGGTAAGTGCCTCCGCCCAGCCGCTGGGCACCCCGGATGTGCAGGATGGGGCTGCCCAGGCCCTGGACCTCCACCCCCAGCATCCGCAGGAAATGGCCCAGGTCCTCCACCTCCGGTTCCATGGCCGCCTGCACCAAGGTGGCCTCGCCCCCAAGGGCCACCGCCAGCATGGCCTGCTCGGTTCCGCCCACCGTGGGCAGGTCGAAGACCACCCGCCCCGAAAGGGGGCGGGCCCTTCGGGCGTAGAAGGTGTTCTCCTCCTCCACCACCTCGGCCCCCAGGGCCCGCAAGGCCTTCACGTGCTGGTCCACGGGCCTGGCCCCAAAGGCGCACCCCCCCGGAAGGGAGATGCGCCCCTCCCCCACTCGGGCAAGAAGGGCCCCCCAGACGATGAAGCTGGCCCGCATCTGCCCCACCAGCTCATAAGGGGCGTGGGTGTTCCGGATCTCCGGGGTGTGCAGGTGGAGGGTGCGTCCTTCCCACTGGTAACGGGTCCCCAAGTGGGAAAGAAGCTCCAGCATCACCTCCACGTCCCTGAGCCTGGGCACCTCCAAGAGGGTGATGGGCTCGGGGGTGAGAAGGCTTGCCGCCAGAATGGGCAAGGCGGCGTTTTTAGCCGGATAAATGCGCAACTCGCCGGAAAGGGGCTGGCCTCCCTCAATCCGCAAGATCCTGCTGCCCCGCCGCGAGTCCTTGAGCATCATACACACCTTACTCAAGGTGAGGATAAAAGGGACCATCCACATTGTCAAGGGCATGCGCTCTTTGCTACACTCTTCCAAGGGAAGGTATGCCCAAGAAGGAAAAGAAGCGGTTGCAGGTGGTCATCTCCGAGGAACAGGACGCCCTCCTCACCCGGGCGGCCTACGCCCTTTCCAGCCCCGAAAGGCTGGTTTCCAAGTCGGAGGTGGTGCGCCTGGCCATCGCCAAGATCGTGCAGGAGCTGGAGGGCAACAAGGAGGAGCTGGCCGAACTCCTAAAGCAGCTGGAGCCCGAGGAATAAAATGACGGGCATGGTCCTGGGCGGGCGGTACCGCCTCGAGGCCTCCTTGGGTTCCGGGGGGATGGCGGAGGTGTGGCGGGCGGTGGACGAGCGCCTGGGGCGCAAGGTGGCGGTGAAGCTCCTCCACCCCCGGGCCCTGCCCCCCGAAAGGGAGCGGTTTCTCCTCGAGGTGCGGGCCCTTTCCCGCCTCTTCCACCCGGGCATCGTCCAGGTGCTGGACCTGGGGGAGGAGGAGGGGAGGCCCTACTTCGTCATGGAGCTGGTGGAAGGGGGTACCTTTGACCGCCTGGGCCCCTTCGAGGAAGGCCCGGAAGGGGAGAGGATCCTCGAGGCGGCCATCCAGGTGATGGAGGCCCTGGCCCACCTCCACGCCCAGGGCATCCTCCACCGGGACCTCACCCCCAAAAACATCCTCCTCACCAAGGAGGGGCATCCCAAGGTCATGGACTTTGGCCTGGCGTACCTCTTACAAGAAAGCCGCCACCTGACCCGCACTGGGTACACCCTGGGCACCCCCACCTACATGGCTCCCGAACAAGCCAAGGGCCTGCCCCTTACCCCCCGGGCTGACCTCTACAGCCTGGGAGCGGTCCTCTACCGCACCCTCACCGGCAAACCCCCCTTTGAGGGGGAAAACGATCAGGCGATCCTCTTCCAGCACGTCTACGAGCCCCCTAAGCCTCCCCAGGCTTTGAACCCCACCATCCCTTCTGGGGTGGCGGAAGCGGTGCTTTCCCTTTTGGCCAAGCACCCGGAGGAAAGGCCCTCCCACCCCAGCCTCTTCAAAAGCCCCCTGCAGGAGTTCCAGGCCCTCCGCCTTGCCACCCCCCGGGCCGGGTCCAGCCGCTCGGGCCACTACCCCCTGGCCCCCGACCCCCGCAGGCTTTCCCTCAAAGGCAAGCTGGACCTGGGAGGGGAGGCCGCCTGGCCCGGGGAGATGGTGTACGCCCACGGCCGGGTCTACTTGGGAGCGGGGCGGGGCCTGGCGGAGGTGGACCTCCTTTCAGGAACGGTGCGCCGGGAACCCCTTCCTGAGGAGGTCACCGCTCCCCCGGTGGTGCGGGGTGGAGTTTACGTGGCCGCCTGGGACGGCCGGGTGCGCCGCTTCAAGGCCCAAGCCTTGGAGTGGAGCGCCGACACGGGAGCGGAGATCACCGCCGCTCCCCTGGTCCTGGGGGAGCGGGTCTTTGTGGCCAGCCGGGACGGAAGCCTCTACGCCTTCGAGCAAGGCCGCCTCCTCTACCGCTTCCAGGCGGGGGGGCACCTCTCCGCCAGCCCCACCTTCCACCGGAACCTCCTTTTCTTGGCCTCGGAGGACGGGTTCCTCTACGCTCTGGATCCGGACACGGGCACCTTGCGCTACAAGGTGAAGACCGGTCCGGTGCACGCTCCTGTGGCCGCCTACCGCGGGGTGCTCTTCATCCCCACCTGGGAGGGAGAGGTTTACGCCTTTGAACCTTTGAGCCGGGAGACCCTCTGGAACACCGCCGTGGAAGGCGAGATCTGGGGCGGACTGGCCCTGGACGGGGAACGGGTGTATGTGGCCGCCTGGGACGGGGTCTTAAGGGCCCTGGACCAGGCCACGGGGGAGGAGGTGTGGAGCCTCGAGGTGGGCAAGGTGACGGCAGGCCTTTCCTATGCCGCCGGGCACGTCTATGTGGCCACGGAGGAGGGGCGTTTCCTAGCGGTGGACCAAAGGGGCCAGGTGGTCTTTGAGGCCACGGGCCTGGGAGCGGTCCAGGTACCCCCTCTGCCCCTATCCCAGGAGGTCTTGGTGGCCAACCTTGCCGGGAAACTTTTCCGCTTTGGCGTAGGATAGGGGTATGGAAGCCATCCGCACCAACAGAGCCCCCCAGGCCATCGGCCCCTACTCCCAGGCGGTGCGGGCCGGAGGGCTGGTCTTCGTCTCCGGCCAAATCCCTCTAAGGCCCGACGGCACCCTGGCAGAAGGGGATATCCGCACCCAAACGGAGCTGGTGATGGAGAACCTAAAGGCCATCCTCGAGGCGGCGGGCTCCTCCCTCGCCCGGGTGGTGCAAACCACCTGCTTCCTGACCGACCTGGAGGACTTCCCCCTTTTCAACGAGGTCTACGCCCGCTATTTCTCGCCCCCCTACCCGGCCCGGGCCACGGTGGCGGTGAAGGCTTTGCCCAAAGGGGTCCGGGTGGAGGTAGCCTGCATCGCCCTGGCGGATTAAGGCATAAGGGCAAAAAAGCGTAAAATATCGGCATGACGGTCCAGGAAAACCAAGCGGAAGAACTCCTCCACCGCTTTCGCCAAGGGGATGTGCGGGCCCTGGCCCGGGCCCTCACCCTGGTGGAATCGGGACACCCTGTGGGGCAGGAGCTGCTTAAGCGCCTGCGGGGACAGGCCCAGGCCAAGGTGGTGGGCATCACGGGAAGCCCGGGAGCCGGCAAGAGCACCCTCACCGACCGCTTGATCCTGGAGGCCAGGAAGCGGGGGGAGCGGGTAGGGGTCTTGGCGGTGGACCCCTCTAGCCCCTTCACAGGAGGGGCCATCCTGGGGGACCGGATCCGCATGATGCGCCACCACCGGGACCCGGGGGTCTACATCCGCTCCCTGGCTTCCAGAGGCGCCCTGGGAGGCCTGGCCGGGGCCACGGTGGCCGCTTTAGCCCTCCTGGAGGCCTTCGGCTTTGACCGCATCTTCGTGGAAACCGTGGGGGTAGGCCAGAGCGAGGTGGACATCGCCCGGGTGGCGGACACCACCCTCCTCGTCCTCACCCCCGCCGCAGGCGATGCGGTCCAGGCCTTCAAGGCCGGGGTCATGGAGATCGCCGACCTCTTCGCCGTGAACAAGTTTGACCTTCCAGGCGGGGAAAGGATCATCCAGGAGCTGAAAAGCGCCCTGGAACTCTCCCCCCCGCGCCCCGGGGGCTGGCGTCCCCCTATCTTCCCCACGGTAGCGGCCACCGGGGAAGGGGTGGAGGCGCTCTTTGAGGGCCTCGAGGCCCACCACCGCCACCTTCTGGAGCATGGCCTCCTGGAAACCCACCGCCTGGAGCGGGCCCGGTTTGAGGTGGAAAGCGTCATCCAGGAATGGGGACGGAGGAAGACCCAGTCTGCCGGGGAGCTGGTGGCCCGGGTGGCCCGGGGAGAGCTCTCCCCCGAAGAAGCGGCCCTCGCCCTCCTGGACCCGGACCAGCCCCGCTAGTTCTCAGGGCCCGCAGCCTGACCCCTGGCTCCAGGGGAACGCCAGCGGGCCAGCGCCTTCAGAAGCATCTCTCGCTCGTTGGGGTAGGAAAGGCGATCCAGAGCTTCCTTAACGGGGAGGAAAAAGGCGGCCTCCACCTCGGAAAGCTGGGGCCTGGGTTCCCCTCCCCGGTAGGCCATGAGGAAGTAGTGGACCTCCTTGCTCACGGTCACCGGTTCCCCACCATCCCGGACGGTGAAGTAGTAGCGCACCTTGCCTAGAGGCGAGACCACTGCGGCCTCCACCCCCGTTTCCTCCCGCACCTCGCGCACCGCCGTTTCCGGATAACGCTCGCCAGGCTCCACCTGGCCCTTGGGCAGGGTAACCACCCGCCCTTCCTTCAAGGAGACCACTAGTACCTCAGGAACCTCCCCTCGGAGAACCACGCCCCCCGCGGAGACCACCCGCTTCCTCGCCGTTCGGACCTGCCGCTTCCTCCGCACGTACCCGGCCCACCTCCCAGCAACAAAAAAGGGCGCCCGAAGGCGCCCCCAAAGGACCCGAAAAGGGGAGAGCAGGGCTTGGGTACTCCTTAGAAAGGAGGTGATCCAGCCGCAC